>JAISKY010000041.1 GCA_031260745.1 Oscillospiraceae bacterium | reverse complement strand
AGCTGAAGCTCTCGCGGAAACTGTGACAATATCGTCAGGTTTAACCGAACCGGAATCAATTGCCTCCGCGACGAGTAACATTGTCATAATCTTCGTGACGCTGGCAGGCGCAAGGCGCTCGTGTTCCGAACGCGAGTAGATTACCGTTCCGGTTTCTTTCTCCATCAACAGCGCGGACTTAGCCGCGATGTCAGCCGGAGCGAAAACCGCTTCAACCCAAGGTTCGGGGTCAAATACGTCGTCGGTCGCCGGGTCAAGCTCCGCTTTAGCGGGAATTTCCGCGACGGAATCCGAGTATACTACAGTAGGCTGCGCGTCCGCTTGAACGGCTAATCCCGAAAGTATGGAAATAAGTAACACACAAATTAAGATTTTACGCATAGTCAGTCCCTCCCGAACAAGTCTACGCGGACGAGGGCAAAAATATAACAAAACCGGAGGAATAACAATGAAAGTTTTACTGGTAAACGGCAGTCCGCGCGAAAAAGGGTGTACATACACCGCTTTAGCGGAAATCGCGGAACAACTGGAGAAAAATGAAATCCAAAGCGAGTTTTGGCACATCGGCGCGGAGCCTATCGCGGGTTGTACCGCTTGCGGCGTCTGTTGGCGCGAGGGCGGGTGTCCTCACGGCGGCGGAGTTAACGAGCTTATAGCGAAAATAAAAGAGTCCGACGGCTTGATTATTGGTTCGCCCGTATATTTTGCGGGTATCAACGGAAACCTCGCCAGTTTGCTTGACCGGGTGTTCTACGCTAAGGACAGCTTCGCGGGTAAACCCGCCGCCGCGATTGTAAGCTGCCGCAGAGGCGGCAGCGGTACGGCTCACGACCGTTTGAACAAGTATTTTACGATTTCCAATATGCCCGTAGTGTCCAGTCAGTATTGGAACGGAGTTCACGGCAACACTCCCAACGAGGTTCGGCGCGATTTGGAGGGAATGCAGATAATGCGTACGCTCGCGAATAATATGGCGTGGCTGATTAAGTGTATCGCGGCGGGTAAAGCCGCCGGAATTGAGGTCCCCGCGTCCGAACAGCGCGTAGGCACAAACTTTATACGCTAGACGGCGGGCTAGTTTCCTATGCGAATTACGCTAAAACTAAAAAAAAATTAAGGGACGCCGCGTTAGGCGTCCCATTTGGCTATTTTCGCGATTGCGATTATTCGCCGCTTGACGTTTCGTTCGGATTGTGATAGAATGTGGACATACAGCAATAAGGAGTTAACGATTAACACTATTATGACAATTGAGCAAATACTGACGAGGGTGCAAAAACCGGCAAGGTACATTGGCGGCGAATTTGGTGAGATTTTCAAACCCGACGCCGAAATCCGGTTCGCCTTATGCTTTCCCGATACATACGAGATTGGAATGTCGAATCTTGGGATACAGATTTTGTACTCCGTCCTGAACAATATGGACGGAGTATCGTGCGAACGCTGTTTCGCTCCGTGGGATGATATGGCTCGCGAACTTAAATCCGCGAATCTGCCGCTGTTCGCGCTTGAAAGCGGCGGCGCGCTTTCTGATTTCGACATTATAGGCTTTTCGCTGGGCTATGAGATGTCATATCCCGCGATGTTACAAATGCTGGAATTAGCGAACATAGAGCCGTACTCCAAAAACCGCGGTAACGGGTTGTCGCCGATTATTGTCGCGGGCGGAGCCTGTATCGCGAATCCGGAGCCTATCGCTCCGTTTATCGACCTCGCGGTATTCGGCGACGGCGAGGAGGCGATAGCCGAGATTACGGAACTTTATCGCCGCGCGAAGCGCGAGGGCTTGTCAAAACGCGATTTCCTGAAACTCGCTTCGGAACTTGAGGGCATTTACGCGCCATCGGTACACAAGGATTGCGGCAATGTAAAACGTCGTATCGTTAAAGATTTCGACTCGTCGCATTTCCCGGCAAAAACGATTGTTCCGAGTACCGAGGTCGTTCACGACCGCGCCGTACTGGAGATAATGCGCGGTTGCCCGAACGGCTGCCGATTCTGTCAGGCGTGTTTTATTAACGCTCCGGTGCGGTATAAAAGCGTAGACACGCTGGTTAAGCAAGCGATAGCGGCGCTCAAACATACCGGAGCGCAAGAACTTAACCTCGCGTCGCTGAGTACGGGCGACTATCCGAGCTTGACCGAGCTTATTGAGCGTCTGCTTGACTACTGTGAGCCGCGCCACATTAACCTGTCGTTACCGTCGCTTAGGGTTGACAGCTTCTCCAAAGAGCTTATGGAGCGCGTTCAGCGTACCCGTAAAAGCGGTTTGACGTTCGCGCCGGAGGCGGGTTCTCAGCGTTTGCGCGACGTTATTAACAAGAACATAACCGAGGACGAAATACTTGGCGCGTGCCGCGTAGCGTTTGAGGGCGGGCATAGCTCTGTAAAGCTCTATTTTATGATAGGCTTGCCGGAGGAAACCGACGAGGACGTACTGGCAATCGCCGACCTTGCGTACAAGGTTTTGAGCGTTTGGAAGGAAAGCGGACGCAACAAACAGCGCGGAGTACAAATAACGGTAAGCGTGGCGTGCTTCGTGCCTAAGCCCGGTACTCCGTTTGCGAAGTTTACGCAAAATTCCGTCGCGGAGTTTGAGCGTAAACAGCGTATGCTTAGAGAAAAGCTGAAAAACAAGTCGATTAAGTACAGTTGGCACAACCCGCAGGTAAGTTACGTCGAGTGGAAACTCGCGACCGGCGGACGGGAACTTGCTCCGGTACTGCTTGAAGTCGCGAACAGCGGAAAAGCGTTGCAGGCGTGGGACGAGTTTTTCGATTTCCGGCTTTGGCGCGACGCGTTAGTTAACAGCGCGGAGTGGCCTGACGATTACTACGTTCCATACAAAGGGTATTACCCGTCACATACAAAAGAAGCCGGAGGTAATAGCGATGCGTAAATGCAGATTGTTCTTTGAAAAGACCGGGAAAACGAAATATATCTCCCACCTTGACCTAATGCGGGTATTCCGCAGAATGTTCAACCGCGCCGAGATTCCGCTGAAGCACAGCGAGGGCTTTAACCCTCACCCGCTTTTATCAATCGTACTGCCGCTGTCGCTGGGACAGGAAAGCGTATGCGAGTTCCTTGACGTTACGTTTGAGGACGAAGTCGGCTCGTTCCTAAGACTTCCGGAGCGGTTGAATCCGTATTTGCCAAACGGAATCAGGATAACTCGCGCCGCCGTACCGCTGATGAAACCGGGCGACATCGCGTTAGTACGCTCGGAGTTAACCGCCGTAAGCGGAGCGTGGAACTTACCCGCCGCGAATATAACGGTCGAGAAGAAAACCAAAAGCGGAAACATACGCCAAATTGAGGTTGACGCGTCCGCGTTGGAGCGCGTCGGCGAAACGACTATCGCCTGTACTTTGCCGTCTGACGTCAGCCCGCAATTACTCGCGAATACGTTAGGCGTCGAATATTGCGAAATCAGACGCGCGGCCGTGTTCGACGGACGCGGTAAAGAATTTGAGTAATTATTGGCAATTATATTGTGCAAATCGCGCAAATATTCGCACATATTCGATTGATTTTTCAAGCGAATATGTGGCAAACGCCGAATTTTGGAGAAGCGTAAATTTATTGTTGACAACTAATTTGGTTTATGATACATTTTAGGCGTATTCGACAGTATAATACATAATTCGACAATTGATAGGGGTGATTTGATTGCGTTTTTCTATGATTAAGCGCAAATTTATTCCGTGTGTAGTTTTGCTTGCGATTGCCGCCGCTTTCGTAATCCAAATTCCTGCCGCAAGGTCGGCGGGGCAGGTTACTGTCACCTTTTTGCCGATTTTCAATACTCCCGGCGGTACGACTGCCGCTACGGTTTATTATAACGAACCATACGCCGAAGCTAAACCTATATCGCTGACAGACGGCGTGCCGTATGATGTGAGTTTTCAGGCAAATTCGGATAATTCGTTGTTTATTCCAAGCGGAACAATCATTACTAACATCGGTACGTACGGTTTATTAACCGATACGTGGGATTTTAACGTCGGCAGTGACAGTTTGTTTATCCCCGTATTTATCAGCGCGGACACGAACGACGGTACGCGCTGTTTTGCGTTGTTAGCGGACGCCAATATTACCGTTTCACTTGACCTTTTGACTGAACACTCCGGCGCGTTGACCGTTAACGGCGAGTCCGGTAGTTCAAGCGTCAGCGGTAACTTACTGACGCTTAGCGAGGGAGACCTTGCGGTGATTCGCGGACTTAGTCCGGGCTACTCGTATACGCTCAACGGATTTGATTACACGAGCGCGAAGCAAGGTACGTTTGTACGGCAAAGTACGTCCTACGGCGGAGGTAACGGCGGCGGAAATCAGAACAATAGCGGTATCGACAAGGAAATGCTTTCTTTCGCTTTGAGCGAAGCAAAACAGTTTGAGAATATGTCTGACAGCTATTCGGAAAATAGTTGGGATACGTTTTTAGAAGCGTTGCTTAACGCTAAGGCGATGTACGTTAACGCTAACGCCGCTCAGGGTGAAGTGGATTCGGCAGCCAAAGATTTACTTGACGCGATTGGCGGACTGGAGTTCACGGTAAGTTTACGTACGGGTGAGACATTTGACCCGACTGACAGCGCGGAACTTGCGCTTTATCTGCCCGAAGAATTTACGGGGACAGTTAACGGCAGTACAATCACGTTAGAGATTTGGGCGGCGGATTACGAGTACGTCGCGGCGTTAAGATTTTCGTTTTCGTATGATTCCGACCTTTTGACGTACGAATACGCGGAGGGCGTTAACGGTTACACCGCATTGGAATCTACCGTTTCAGGCGACGCGGTAACTGTGGTACTCTCGCAGTTGAACTCGACGAAGGTTGTACCAAACAGTTTTTCAAGAAAAGTAATAGATAAAAGCGATGCCGGATTTTTGATTGCGAAACTGCGGTTTCGCTCGAAAAACGCCGGTGAGGACGCTAAGGTTACGCTGACCTCGGCAACAGCCGCCGCGATTGATAAAGATGGTTACGGAGCCGACGTAAAAACTACGTTATCTTCCGATACCGTTAAGTTTAACGTCCGGAACGGCGCGTCACAGTTGGAGCCTACGCTTGACCTGAACGGCGACAATATTCTGTCGCTTGCTGACTTGACTACGGCTCAAAACTGGTATCGCGAGAGCAACGCCAATACCGAAGTTTGGGTAAAAGCGCAATACGCGGATTACGATAATGACGGAGTAATCACGGTTAAAGATTTGCTAACGCTGCTTGTGACGCTTCGCGATAAGAACATACCGTTCTAGGTGAAACGTAACGCCGCGCTCCGACTTGCGTTAAGCGTGATTTTAGTTTTCTCGGTATTGCTTGGCTTTGCCGTGGGCGCGTCCGAGTTAGCGGAATACGAAATAATCCTAAACGTACCCCAAACCGCGGCGGCGTTGGAGTTCTTTGTTGTAATTCCCGCCGCCGCGGAGTACGTAGGCTTCGAGCCGGATATGCGTCCGGAGAATCCTCAAAGCGTCCATTTTGCGGAGAAAGCGGAATCCGGCGGAGTATGGATATGCGTTTACGCGGATTTCAACGCGTACAAAGGCAACTCGGTAGTGCCGGGAAAAGTGTTGGTACGTATGGCGAATCCGGAGCAGTCGCTGAATATCACGAATGTATCGGCGTATAGCGTAATAGATTTCTACACTCCGAACGGCGCGGTGGTCGGCGCGGCAAGCGCGACATTCGTAGAATCGCGCCGCGTCAATACTCCGCCG
>JAISKY010000310.1 GCA_031260745.1 Oscillospiraceae bacterium | reverse complement strand
AATCGTTGGCAATCGTCGCGGGGTCTTTTACGCCGATGTCGGTCATCAGCTTTGAAAAATTAAGCTGGAACGCCGGAACGTCGCCGCTGCCGCTTATTTCAGGCTTGGAATAATCGGTCGAACTATTGACCATACGGCGAACATTTGTTGTGATGCTCATTTGAGCCGGCGTAACTTTGATTCCTAAGTTCGCAAACTCTTGGTCGATAACGATACGTGAAATAGTCATATTTTATTCGCCTCCCTTAAGGATATTTTAACTAATTTACAGCGTTTTGTCAAGCAATTTTTTTATGTATAACAGTATAACCTAAAAAAATCGTTAAAACAGGTAAAAAGCGAAGTTGAAATTGGATTATATTGCGTCTATATTGGATTATATTGCGATTTCTTACACTCGCACTTGCCTAGTGCTAAGTAAATATGATAAAATTTAATCATTATTTTAATACACTGAAGGAGTATGCGAAGTATGTCTAAAAAAGTTACTGACATTATGAAAGAACGCATGGCGTTCAGCTTTGAAGTCTTTCCGCCCAAGACTGACAAAGGTATGGAAACATTAACCGGAAAAGGCGGAGTGCTGGATAAACTTTATGGTCTTAACCCCGATTATATTTCCTGTACGTACGGCGCCGGCGGCAGCAACGTCGGAAAGAACCTTGAAGTCCTTAAATCAATCAAAGCCGCCAACGTAGCGACGCCGATTACACACTTCACCTGCATCGGTAACACCCGCGACGGTATCAAGGAACAATTGCAGACATACCTTGACAGCGGTATTGACCACGTGCTTGCGCTTCGCGGCGATTTGCCGTTCGGCTGGACAGGTACGGGCGGTGATTTGCACTACGCGACGGAGCTTGTTAAGTTCATTCGCGCGCAATTCGGCGACAAATTCACAATCGGCGTAGCCGGTTCGCCGGAAGGTCACATCTCGTGCCGCAGTATTGAGGCCGATATTTCGTTCCTCAAACAAAAACAGGACGAGGGCGCGGACTTCATTATGACTCAGCTTTGCTGGGATTTAGACCAGTTCCGTTGGTGGATTGACGCAATCCGCGCGGCGGGAATTACCTTGCCGGTAGATGTGGGAATTATGCCCGTGCTTGACTCGAAAGCCACTATCAATATGGCGCTATCGCGTAATGGTTGCGTTATGCCGCGTCCGCTCGCCGAGATTATCTCGAAATACTGGATTTTCGACAGCCCGTTCGCTCCGACCGAAGCTGAGGAATCCGTTAAGCAAAAGAAAGCCGACTTCAAAGAAGCCGGAATCGAGTACACGATTAAGCTAATCGACGAGTACCGCGTCGCCGGTATCGCCGGTATCCATCTCTACGCTTTGAATAAATACGAGGACGTCGCTCGTCTTGTCGCCGAATCCGGAATTAAAGATATGTAATTTCCCCAGAGCCTGATAATAACGATATTGTCAGGCTCAAAAAATACTGAAAACATTAATCTTAGGAGGTATCACACCTTGAAAACCGACATCGAAATCGCCCAGGAAAAAGCGGGTAATATGAAGCACATCACCGAGATTGCCAAATCACTGGATATTGATTCGCAATATGTGGAGCAATACGGTCATCACAAAGCCAAGATTGACTACAAACTGCTTGAGGACTTGAAAAGCAAACCTAACGGAAAGTTGATTCTCGTCACCGCCATTACGCCGACTCCCGCGGGTGAGGGCAAGACCACCACAACGGTCGGATTAGGCGACGGACTTCGCAAAGTCGGCAAAAAGTCGATTGTCGCGTTACGCGAACCTTCGCTGGGTCCGGTATTCGGCGTAAAGGGCGGAGCCGCTGGCGGCGGTTACGCTCAGGTCGTTCCTATGGAGGACATCAATCTGCACTTTACGGGCGACTTCCACGCAATCGGAGCGGCTAACAATCTGCTTGCCGCTATGCTGGATAACCACATTTACCAAGGCAATACGCTTGACATTGACTCACGCAGAATCGTATGGCGCAGAGCGGTCGATATGAACGACCGTCAGCTTCGCAATATCGTTGACGGCTTGGGCGGCAAGTCCAACGGTTCACCGCGTGAGGACGGATTTGACATTACGGTCGCGTCCGAGGTAATGGCGGTATTGTGCCTGTCCAAGGATATAACCGACCTAAAAGAGCGTCTCGCGAAAATTATCGTAGCATACAGCCGCGCCGGAAAACCCGTTACGGCTGGCGATTTGAACGCTCAGGGAGCTATGGCGGCGTTACTTAAAGACGCGCTTAAACCGAACCTCGTTCAGACGCTGGAGAATACTCCCGCGTTTATCCACGGCGGTCCGTTCGCGAACATCGCGCACGGTTGTAACTCCGTAACCGCGACTCGCCTTGCGCTGAAGCTTGGCGATTACTGCGTGACGGAAGCCGGATTCGGCGCTGACCTCGGCGCGGAAAAGTTCTGCGACATCAAGGCGCGTATGATGGGAATCCACCCGGACGCGGTCGTAATCGTCGCGACGGTTCGCGCTCTGAAAATGCACGGCGGCAAAGCTAAAGCCGAGCTTGGCAGCGAGGATTTGGACGCGCTTACCAAAGGACTTCCGAACTTGCTTCAACACGTTGAGAATATTACCAAGGTATTCAAACTTCCCGCCGTCGTCGCGATTAACGCGTTCCCGACCGATACGAAAGCGGAGCTTGACCTCGTAGAGTCCGAATGCAAGAAGCTGGGCGTTAACGTCGCGTTGTCCGAAGTATGGGCGAAAGGCGGCGAGGGCGGCGTCGCGCTTGCCAATGAAGTCGTCCGTCTTGCCGAAAGCGGCGAAGCGAATAACTTCGAGTACAGTTACGACCTGAACGTCGGCATTAAAGACAAACTTGAGGCGATTGCTACAAGAATTTACCACGCGGACGGTGTTGAGCTTGTCGGAAGCGCGGTTAAGCAGCTTAAAGAGCTTACCGACCTGGGCTTTGACAAAGTACCGATTTGTATGGCGAAAACGCAGTACATCTTTACGGACGACCAGACGAGACTGGGCGCGCCCAAGGGATTCAAATTCACCGTCCGTAACCTCAAGATTTCGGCGGGAGCGGGATTCATCGTCGCGCTTACCGGAGAGATTATGACTATGCCGGGATTGCCGAAAGTTCCGTCAGCCGAGAAAATTGACGTTGACGCGACCGGCAAAATTTCCGGTTTGTTCTAAACCGCGAACCGCGAATGAACGCGAATAACGCTCAATGTTAAAACTCGCTATTTGTGTTAATTTGTGTTCATTCGCGGTTGAATAACACTGAAAAGGTACTGAAATGTTCA
>JAISKY010000300.1 GCA_031260745.1 Oscillospiraceae bacterium | reverse complement strand
ATTTGTCAATCTTGCGTAGACACTCCCTAGTATCAAATGACAAGGATTGAAAACTAGCCTCCTCATCTAATATTGCGTAACATTTACGGCAAATGGTTTGTCCTTTCTCCATTGTTGCGCCGCAACTTGGACATTTCATTTTGATTCCTCCGTTGACTTAAAATTTATTATTCTGACCTTTAACACAATTATAAGCCAAATTTGTGTTAAAGTCAAGAATATTTTTTGTCATTTGGAGAAATATTTACAAAATGAAGATATATGACTACAACGGAAAAAAGAACCTTTGCGGAGAACGTATTAGAGAAGCACGAAAGAAAAAGAAACTCTCGCAAGCGGATTTTGCAGCGCAATTGCAGATTGAGGGCGTGACGATTGAGCGCGACTGTATAAGCAGAATAGAGATAGGTACGCGCTTCGTTGCCGATTATGAGTTGCTGATTGTTTCGCGTGTTCTCGGAGTAACGGTTGACTGGTTGCTTAGCGGCATATAACACGTAGGCGCGTTTGCGGGAATCCGCTCCTGTTAGAACAACCACGTAAAAGTTGCCGCTGACAAGAAGGCAACGCCGCTTCGATATAAATAACACCCGGTCGCGGTAAGCGACCGGGTGTGTTACGCTGATTATGGTTTACAGGTTAATCTTCTTATCGAAATACTTCATAATGTCGAACTTGCCGATACTGCGGGCAAACGCTCCGGTGACGTTCAAGCTAAGTCCGCGGTGTCCTACTCCGAAGAAGAATCCGCCGTCGTGCAGGATTTTCGGGTTGAATACCACTAAGCCCTGACTTCCGTTGCAGTTTTCCTCTACCCACTGGAAGATGTACGCGTCGTCGCGGAGTTTGATATAGAAGCACGGACTGCTCCAAGTCGCGCCGCCGCCGTTTTCGCCGTTGAATATCGTCCAGCTATAGCTTTCGGGCGAACTGTATACGTGAATACTGCTCATATTGTCGCTGTACGCCCACGCGTAGGTTTTACCGACCAAATCGGTGCTGAAGTGGTGACGGCGGGCAAACGGGGCAACAAGGTCGCCGTATTCCAGTACGCCGAACTTTGCATGCGCGCCGATTTCCCACGGGCTATGCCAGTTACCGACCTGAGCCTTAACCGTCGTCGCCAAACCATTCGAGAAGTCTACCGCCTGAGTGAGGTTCGCGTAGTCAGGGTCGCCGGTCAGCATGTGTGAGAACAGGATAATGTCCTTTGCGGGCTCAAACGCCTTATAGGTTTCTTCCTGCCAAGTGCCGCCGGGCAGACGCCATTTGAGTTTATCAACGCTGATTACGTCGTACTCGTAAATCGGAGATTTCGTGCCCGACCACGGAGCGGCGGTGTGATACTCGCCGTCAAGTTTGACTTTGAATTTCTTGCCGATGAGGTATTCGGACGTTTCGAGGTTGTTTCCGCCGGTCATCAGACCGCCGCCCTCGAAGATATGTTGATTTTTGGCGTGTTCCATCGCTTCTTCTCTGGTCATCGGCGGGTCCATATCCATCGGACGGTAAGCGTAACGAGCGCCTTTTTTAGCTCCGCCACCGGCGCCGCCCATTCCCGCTAACGGGTCGCCCTTGTTACCGTAACTGCCGATTGGCTCAAGGTGAGCCGCGTCGCCCGTTATCTCGATGTCCGCTTTATGTAAGCAATAGTCAATCGTGTCTTTTTCGTCCAGACCGAAACGAAGTCCGGCGGCTTTCATATCGAAGAAGTTCAAAATCTCAATTGAGCTTGCGCCGCTGAATTCTACTTCCCAACTGGTGTAGATGTAATACTCGTCATCAATCTTGATGTAGTCCGACGGAGTAGTCATTGTAATGCCGCCCGCGCCTTCCGGGTCGCTGAGGTCAACCGTAGTCGAGCAAATAACCGACGGGAAGAACGTCAACTTTTCGTAACCGCTGTCGAATTTCCAATACAGTCCGCGGCCTTCAATACGGTTCGTGAACGTATGGGTTTTCTCAGGCGCGGCTTGACCCTTGTCATTGTAACCGAAATACCACTGACGCTGAACCTCGCGATAGATTTGACGCGTTCCGGTCGGAGTTCCGCCGAACAAATCTCCGCCTACGGGAACTTCGACTCCGAACCACGTTTCAAACGCGGTTACAAGCTCGGTTTCGGTGTCGTAGACGATGTGCCACCCGCGTGAGGTGCCGGGAATCAAGTGAGTAAACAGAGTTACTCTGCCCAGTGAAACCGCCGCGTAAGGCGCGTCATAGCTTTTACCGTTCTCAATTACCGTCAAAGCGGCTTCGTCTTTGAACGTGTAATCAAGCTGTGACGGAGCGAACTCCCCGGCAAGTTTCAGTTTCAGGGATTTGCCCGCTAACCGCTTGCAATAGCCTACGCCGCTTTGCGCGCGAGGCTGAGCGATAACTTTAGCGTTGACTTCCTGCTCAGACAGCAGACTGAACGTGGTGAAAAACATACTAAATCCTCCGTGAAAATATTATTTGCGTACATTATAGCACAATCCGCCGAGCTAGTCAACGCATTTTTTCGGCGATTTTTACAGTTTTCTGTTTTAACCGCGATTTATTAACCGCGAAAAGACATTTCTTAATGATAATTGTTATTAATTGCTATTGAAAACCCTAAAGATTTCCGGTTTTCGTACGATAATATTTTATAGGGAAAAAGAAAAAGTTTTGAATGAAAGAAAGGCGGTAGTGATATGGCAGCAATATCTCCGTTACGTTTTACGGGTATGTCGTCGGGAATCGACACAGACGCGATAATTAAAAGTATGCTCCAAATACAACAGCTTAAAGTAGACCGCGAGATTCGCTCGCGTATTAACCTTGAGTGGAAACAAACCGGTTTGACCCAAATAAATACGGACATAACCGACTTCCGCAACACGTTCCTAAGCGTTTTGGGCAGTAAGAACGTGTTTAGCTCGGCGACGTTTAATACCAAGACCGCGTCTATACTCGGTACTGACAGCGGCGCGCTAACCGTAACGGCGGGAGCGGAAGCCGTCAGCGGCGTATACACAGTAAAGAGTATAAATTCATTGGCAAGCGGCGCGAACGTCACATCAAATTCAACCGTAACCGCAGACGGAAAAGGTCTTGCGGACGCTTCGGGCAAAGTCCTTGGCGCAAAACTCGGCGACCTTCAGGGTAAATTCGCTTCGTCGTTTTCTTTTGACGCTAACAATAAATTGTCTTTTAAGATAAACGATAAGACTTTTGAATTTAGTAAAGACGATACTCTGGGTACGCTAATCAATACTGTAAACGCGGACGCAACCGCCAACGCAACGATTTCGTACGATGGTTTGACGGATAGATTCAAACTTGAATCTAAAACTACGGGCTCGGCAAGCACGTTGAAATTCAGCGACGTATCCGGCGACTTTTTAAGGTCGGCGAGGTTAACTTCTACGTCAAGCAAAAAAGTATCCATAGGTGGAGCCGGTCTTTCTGACGGAACATCTTTTAATCCGCCTTACGACGTGGCATTAAAAGACCTTAAATTTGCTACAGAGCTTGAGTTCAAGCCCGTAACGCTCGGTGTTGACGATGACGATTATCCAATCATCGAACAGGGAATTTCATTCAAAATCGGCAACAAAGAATTTGCGTTTAGTATGGACGACAGTTTATGGGAAGTGCTTGCAACCGTTAATGCGTCTAGTGAAGCTAATGTTAAGTTTTCCTATGATGTAGCCGATGATAGGTTTAACATTACGTCTCAGGACGGGAGTCCTTTAGCGTTATTTGAAGATACAAACGGTTCTAACTTCTTCGCCGCTACAGAACTTCCGCAATCGACGGTTAAAGGCGGAACGTCAGCCCAGCTTACTTTAACAATAGATGGTAATGATGTAGACGTTGAACGCGACAGCAACACATTCACTGCGAACGGCATAACCTATAAGTTGAACGCGGTCACTAAGACTGATGAAGTACCAAATCCGACGCCAATTAGGTTTGAGGTCAAGCAAGATGTTCAGCCGACTATCGACAAGATAAAAGAGTTCGTTACCGCGTATAACTCGCTTGTCGAGAAACTTACTAAGCTCGTCACTGAAACTAAAACTACTCAGCAGCGCAAAGTTACCGCGCTTACCGACGCCGATAAAGAGGGAATGAGCGAAGAAGAAATCAAACTTGTTGAGGACGTCGCTAAAATCGGGTTGTTCCATAACGATGCCGGATTGAGTTCAATGCTTTCGTCGCTAAGAAACGCGCTATACGAAAAGATAGAGGGTACGGGGTTATCGCCCGCGGACATCGGACTGGGAACATACGGCTACGCGTCGGGTTCCTCGTGGAGAGAAAAATCGGGACAGATTGACCTTGACGTAGACAAACTCAAAGCGGCGCTCGAAAAAGACCCCGACGCGGTTACAAGAATGTTTACCAGTGTATCAACCGCGACCGATAAAGCGACAAAGTATAAAGAAACCGGATTTTTCAGCAAGATTACCGAATCGTTCGCCAATTACGAGAGTAATTACCGCAAGGACGCGGTAAGCAGACTAACTACTCAGTTAAGCAGTCAGATACAGCGCGTACTTGACCTGGAGGACAAAATCCAGGAGAGGTCGGAGCGTTATTACAAACAGTTCGCGGCGATGGAAACTATGATAACGAAACTGCAATCGCAGCAGTCGTCACTCGCGGGACTTATAGGCGGCTCGACGGCGCAGTAATTACATCTAAAACTGAGTAAAACCCGCTTCGTTAATAAAAAGGAGTTTATAAATGGTAGCGAAACAAACTGATACGGTGGCGGCATACCGCCGTAACTCGATTCTTACGGCAAGTCCGATGGATTTGATTCTAATGTTATTCGACGGAATTCGGAAAGACTTGCTGCAAACTAAAGCCGCGCTTGAAAGAGGACAAATCGAAACGGCTCACGCCAAATTGATGAACGCTCAGGCGATTATTACGGAACTTCTTAATTCGCTTGACTTGAAACTTGACTTAGCACAGGGTATCGTGCCCGTATACGATTTCATCTATACCGAGCTTGTGGAAATCAATACGTCTAAAGATACCGCCCGGATTGACCCGTTGTTGGAGTTGGTGTCGGAGTGGCGCGAAATTTGGCAGGCTGTGGCTGATTCAACGCATATGGAGAGCTGATTGATGACTGAACGTATTGTCGTATTATCTGATGAAATTCTGCTTCTGACAAAAGCTCAAAGTGAAAAACTCGCGGAGAATGACATCGACGGAGTGAGTTCAATTTTGGATAAACGCGCTGTGTTGATTGACGAACTTAGCAATTTGCTGAAATCAACTCCGATACCGCCTGAAGCCAGGCGTATCCTCGGAGAAGCGCTGGATTTGTCTAACGCTCAAACCGAAACGGCAATTACGAAACGCGATGAACTGACAGCGGAGTTTTCAAGCGTCAAGCGAAGTTACGAGTCCATCGGCGTATATCAAAAAAACGAGGTAGATACAGTCGGAGTAGTAGGCTCAATGTTCGATAAAAACACATAGTCAGCGCGACGTTGCAAACTGAAAATTATACAAATAAAAACCACAAGCCCGGCTTGTGGTTTTTATTACGAGCGGCTGGCGACCGCCGTTTACACCGTGAATACCCACGTTTTCAGCGCGACGAGAACCAACAAATGAGCCGGATAGAAAATATAGAACATCCACTTTGGGTCGTGCTTGCCCTTCTCGCCGTTGTACGCGAACAAAAACGCCATAGCGATTACGATTCCCAACTGATACCAGTTACGCTCGAAGGTTTTCAAAAAGCTTAGAGCGCACGTTTGGATAAATTGCAGTAGCTGCGGAAAGCTATGCGGCAGCGGCGGAATGCTAAACGCCAAAATCGCAAAGAATATCAGCTCGATTATCGCGATTCCCGCGAGCGCGATTGTCTGCTTTATCCGGCTGTCGCGGAAAATCCAAAACGACAGGCACATCAAAACTCCAAAGACAGTCCAGTCTCCGACCGAACCCAACGCGCAAATCGCGATAATCGCGAGAATCCTTAAAAACGGGTTGTCTATTTGGTCCCACGCCTGAATCGCGAGCAACCCGAACATCAGCGTCCAGATGACCGGGAGTTTGAAAAAACCGTCACTGAACAGCACGAACGGAAAATACGAAATCGCGGTAAAAATAATCAGACGCAGTAAATAACGATTAAGGCTTTTGCTGTACTTATAACCCTCCGCGATGAAAAAGCACATTATCGGAGCCGTAGTGCGTCCAATCAAGTGCATTAGCTGACCCGGCAGTTCCGTATCCGGAAACCACATCCACGCGATATGGTCAATAAGCATTGCGAATATCGCCCAGTATTTCAACACCGAGCGGGACAACCCTTTATTCATTAGTTCAACCTCAATTCGTATTCTGACGCGTTATAGATTTCAGGGCGGGTTTTTTCGTGCCCGCCCCGACAATTAAATGTTCTATACAGCCAATTATTGGCGTTTATTTTGATAATAGCTTCAAAAGTCAACGCGGTCTGTGACGTTCCTACGTCCTTGCGCGTATCTTCGTTTTAGCGTCTTGCAAAGCCGCGAGCAAAACCTCGACGTCCTCAAGCGTATTTTGCCATCCGAAGCTCACGCGAACCGCGCTGTCGGAGATTTTACGCGGAAGTTCAAACGCGTCCCAAACGTGACTGCGCCGCCCGCGCTTACACGCCGAACCTCTGGAGATACAAATCCCTTTCGAGTCGAGATAGCTCATCAGCGCCTCCGCGGGAATACCCGGCAAAGCGAACGCCGCGATATGCGGAGCCTCCGGAGTACCGAGTATCACCGCGTCAAGATTTCCTAATCCGTCTAAAAGAGCGTCTTTCATCGCGCCGGAAATAAAACCCGAATACACCGCCGCTTTGCCGAACGCTGAAATCAGCGGTACGCTTTCCGTACCGGAACGTAATCCCTTTTCCTGACCGCCGCCGTGAAGCAGCGGAGGCAGCGCGATTCCCAGCCTTAGCCATAACGCTCCGCAACCTTTAACTCCGCCGATTTTATGCGCGCTTACCGTAACAAGGTCCGCGCCGAGATGTTTTACGTTCAGCGGAATTTTCATAAACCCCTGAACCGCGTCGGTATGAAGTAACGCGCCCAGCTTTCGCCGTTTTATTTCGTCCGCGATTTCCGCGATTGGGTAGATATTTCCGGTTTCGTTGCATACGCTCATTACGCTGACCAACGCGGTATCGTCCCGAACCGCGTCAGTAATTTGCTCCGCCGAAATACCGCCGGTCTTACCCGGAGTAATCCACGTAACCTCAAAGCCGTCCGATTCCAGCCGCTTTACCGCCATTCTAACCGCGTCGTGTTCGACAGACGTGGTAACGATATGCTTACCGACGCGCTTCGCGTTCAGTTTAGCCGCGCCGAATACCGCCATATTGTCCGACTCCGTACCGCCGGAGGTAAAAATAACTTCGCCTTGTGAGCTATCGCCCAACGCTTTCATCAGATTCGCGCGAGCTTCGTCCATCAGCGTCCGCGAGTTACGTCCCGCTAAATGCAACGACGACGCGTTGCCGTACTCGTCGCCCAGCGCGGCAATCAGCGCGGCTTTTACCTCCGGCAATACCGGAGTAGTCGCCGCGTTATCTAGGTATGTCATTACTTATCTCCGATACTGCTGATTCGGTTGCGCTGCCGTTACACTTACTGTTCTATGGTTTTCAGGAACTCCTTGAACCACTCGCCGTAGCGCGGGTCGCGAAGCGCGAACTCCACCGTCGCCTCTAAAAAGCCGCGCTGATTGCCGGTATCGTAGCGTTTGCCTTCAAAGTCAACCGCAGCGAGTTTTTCTTTACCCAGCAACGCTTTCAGCCCGTCCGTAAGCCAAATCTCGCCGCCATAGCCCGCGGGAAGATTCTCCAACACATCGAATATTCCGGGTGTCAGAACGTATCGCCCAAGTATCGCGAAATTGGAGAATTTTTGTTCCGGCTTAGGTTTCTCCACTAAGTCGGTGACGTTGTAGACGCGCTCGGAAAGCGGCTCAACTTTCAGCGAGGAGTACGAACTTATAGCTTCGTCCGTAACGCTTTGACAACCTACAGACGAACAACCGTACTTTTCCGTTGCGTCAATAAGTTGTTTAATCACCGGAGTTTTAGCGTACATAACGTCGTCGCCCAACGAAACCGCGAACGGCTCGTTTCCCATAAACCGTTTAGCCCTCCAAACGGCGTGACCCGTACCCTTGGTTTCCTTTTGGCGAACGTAGAAAATGTTCGCGATGTCGGCGACTTTGCGGATTTCCTCGGCGGCGTCCGGTTTGCCGGATTTCACAAGCCGCTCCTCAAGCTCCGGAAAATAGTCAAAGTAGTCGTCCATAGCGGATTTCTGACGGTTAGTTACGATAAGTATGTCCTCAATACCCGACGCCGCCATTTCCTCGATGATGTATTGAATTACAGGTTTGTCAACAAGCGGAAGCATCTCTTTTGGAATAGTTTTTGTAGCGGGCAGCATTCTCGTACCAAGTCCCGCCGCGACTATTACTGCCTTGCGAACTTTCATCTTTTTCAATATCTCCTGTGTAGTATTATTTGTCGGTTTAGCTGACGTTTCAGCTTATTCGCGCCGAGCGTTCGGCTATATCCATATAATAGCACACCAACAGCCGGAAGTCAATAGATTGTTTGAAATCTCCGGCTTTTGCGGTGTTTATGAAGCGAACGGGGTTAGCCCGATAACAGGACTTGACAAACGCGGTGTCCTGTGGTAAACTATCGCTAGATTAAAGTCAGCCGTTTGGCGTGATTTATAGCTGTATTTTGTGCGAATAACAAGGCGGAGTATGAAAAAGCGTTTGAATGAAAGACCGGACGGGGAAAACGAATCCGGTCGTACGAAAAGCGGATTAGCACTAGCGGTATTGGCGGCAGTCGTAGTTGTCCTCGGTCTGCTCGGGTGGTTTTTTGTTCCGGCGGCGGCTCAAAGGTTTGCCGCGCCGCCGGTAATTACGTTCGGAATCCCCAGCGAACCTCCCGAACCGACCGCGGAATCCGAACCGACAGTAGAACCCGCTGTGACTGAGCCGTCGGTTGCTCCGTCGCCTACCGTTACGCCGGAACTTCCCGCGACTCCGGAACCTTCCCATTATCCCGCGGACGGCGACATTACGGAGGAAATTGTTTTCGCGCTTGCCGATGAGGTAATCGCGGGGCTTGGGCTTGACGGACTGGACGGCGAGGCAAAAGTACGTAAGATATATAATTGGGTTAAGGCTAACGTCAATTATATACCGGACAGTGAGAAAATCGGCGTGCTTGACGGCGCGTACAACGCGATGAAGAAGAAACGCGGCGACTGCTACACGTTTTACGCAATCGGTGAGATTCTGCTGACCCGCGCGGGCATTGAGAACCTAATGGTTGAGCGTGACAGCACGCGCTCGAACCACTATTGGAGCATTATCAAAATTGACGGACTTTGGTATCACTACGATGCGACGCCGGCAAAACCGGCCAGGGATACTCATTGCTTTACGGACGCTCAGGCGGTATCGTATACCAATCTGCGCGGCGGTTGGTATTACAGATACGACCACTCGCTGTATCCGGAAGTCTATTGGGGCGAGGTAAAAACTTTCATTGACCCGATTCATGACCCTGAACCTACCGAAGAACCGGAAATTACCGAAGAACCCGCGCCTGAATTACCCGCTAACGAGCCGGAATCGGACGACGAACCTCCGCTTATTTTGTCCGAACCGAGTGACGAACCCGCCGATATAGGAGAAAGCGATGCAACGTAATTTGCTTGAATATCTTGAACATACCGCAAAGCGTCTGC
>JAISKY010000277.1 GCA_031260745.1 Oscillospiraceae bacterium | reverse complement strand
AGCTGACATTTGAAAATTACATCAAAATAGATAACTCCAATTTACCGCCGGAGATTGCCGCGGCAATGATAAACGAAAAATTCGCGTTATAACGCGGAAGGAGAAATATGAATAATACGCTCACGTTTTCGCCGTATGACCTCGCCCTCGACCGCGAGTTTCTGACCGCGGCGCACTGCGAAACTTTCAAACTTACATTCAAACAGGAGCTAAAGCCGGAATGGTTGGAAGCTGAACTCGCGAAATCGCGCGACGTACGCGACGGAGCGTATTTTGACGGTAAACTCGTCGGAATATGCGACTTGCAACGGCGAAGTTTAGACGGCTTCGGCGATTATGGCAGAGTGAATTTCTTCTACATCGCTCCCGAATACCGTAATCGCGGTTTCGGAGGACAACTTATCGCTCACTCCGTTGATTGGTGCAACAGTCAGGGGCTTGACAAACTTACCCTCAACACGGGAAAAGACAACTTTAAGGCTCAAAAGTGCTACGAGCGCAACGGATTTGTACGCTTCCCGCAAATAGACACGGAAAATGAATTTGGCTTTTTGAAAAATATAATATTATAGAGTGTTTCGCGTTGTATTAACCGTGTCACTACATTCGTTGCGGCGGCATCGTAGGCGGGTTTTCTTGCGTTATGCAAAATTCCGCATTTTTTTCTTGCCTTTTAGAGCAAAAATGGTTATAATGCAAGGGTTAGACTGCGGAATAAAATTGGAGGACATTTTGGTTTGGAGCGATTTAAGAATAAACGCGTACATTTAATAGGCATACAGGGCGTATCAATGGGTCCGTTAGCGAAAGTCCTCGCGGACAAATACGGAGCAGTCGTTACCGGCTCCGACAAAACTACCACCGGTGAAAACTCGGAGAATGTTCACGGAGCGGACTACGTAATACGTACGGCGGCGGCTCACGACGACAATCCGGAGGTCGCGGAGGCGAAGCGGCTCGGAATCCCCGTACTTGAACGCGCGGAGGTTTGGGGAATGATAATGCGGGAGTACCCCGACACGATTTGTATCGCGGGTACTCACGGCAAGTCAACTACTACCGCGATGACGGCTCAGATTTTCATCGAGGCGAGGCTTGACCCCAGCGTTATGGTCGGCGCGACTTTCCCGCTAATCGGCGGCAATCACAGATTGGGCGACAGCGGCTATTTTATCGCGGAGTCCGACGAATACTCAAACTCGTTTAGGTTCTTTACGCCGCGAGTCGCGGTGATTCTGAATATCGAGTACGACCACCCGGATTTTTACGCGGATTTCCACGCGTACGAAAGCGCGTTCGGACGCTTCGCCGCAAGCGCGGAGACGGTAATAGACAGCTTTGACGCGGCGGCGGTCGCGGACTTCGATTTGAAAGTTCCCGGCGCTCACAATCGCAAAAACGCGGCGGCGGCAGCGGCGGTCGCGAGGTTCTACGGCATTGACGACGCGGTAATCCGACGAGCGTTGGAGGCGTTTACGGGCGTACAGCGCCGGTTCGAGTACAAGGGGGAGCTTAACGGCGCGAGGTTCTACGACGATTACGCTCACCATCCTACAGAACTCGCGGCGGCGTTAACGGCGGCTAAGGAACTACCGCACACGCGTGTAATCGCGGCATTCCAGCCGCACACTTACACCCGTACTAAGGCGTTGTTAGGCGACTTTGCCGACGCGTTGAAGCTCGCTGACACAGCGCTCCTGACGGAAATATACGCCGCTCGCGAGGACGACGTTTACGGAGTGTCCTCACGCGATTTAGCCGCGCTTGTTCCCGGCTCGGAGTATTGCGCTACGCTGACCGAAACCGCGGCAAAACTTCGCGAGTTGGCAAAGCCCGGCGACATCGTACTCTCAATCGGCGCGGGCGACGTTACTCAACTGTGGGGACTGTGTCAGTGAAAACCGGTATCGGCAAACTAAGTTTCGTATGTCGGACAAATAGCCGAAACTGTTGGTTTTACACTCTTACGACAGGTCTACTCTTCATCAGCCAGCGCAAAAATCCATCAAAATCCCATTCATCAATAGCGCGAACCCCGCGGCGAAAAGCGCATTTGCGATTTTCATCGCTGCTTAATCAGATTTTCCTGAAAAAAAACCAAAAGCGACGGTCATATCAGACCATCGTTTCACACAAATTCATTTTCCTTGAAATTATTGCACACACGCCGTAAATTGTACGCCAAAAACGCGAGCGACTGCTCAGCGGTCGTTTGCTCTCCGGTGCGGCAGAGGAACTGGCGGAAGTCCCAAACCGATTTGGTCACTCCAAACGGGTGTTCAACAATTTTCTTACGTTCTTTGAAAATATTGTAATTTTCAGCCATTCTTGCATTGTTGCGGTCAAGTGCGTCTTGATTATGATTTCTGCTGATAATCCTCCCTGACTTATTAACGCTGCATTTTTCGAGGTTCGGACAAGTTTACACGATTTTAGGTTTTGATAACGTCTGTCAAATGCACCGTCAGTGCGTTTTTGCAACCTGTTGAACGGCAATATTACGCCATCAGGACAATATAACAATCATTTTCCGCGTCATATTTGAATTCGCTTTTGTCATAGTTTCTGTCAGGTGCGTGCGCGTTATCGGCAATTTTTGGAGCATACACAACCGTACCGTTTTCCTCACACTCCGCAATATCTCCGCCGTCATAATAACCCGTATCGGCAACAACTGTAATCTCGTCAACACCCATAATCTCCTTTACGCTTTCGGTCATTTTCGGCAATGCGCCTTTATCATCGGGACAGGTTGTAACATCAAAATCAACTATGAGTTTGTTCTTTGAATCCGTGACGGTCTTCACATTGTAACAAGCGTCAAGTGGTCGTCCGTCGCCGTTCGTGTGCATCAGATGCGCGTCGGGGTCAACAGTTGATATTTCTTTTCCGTCGTTTGCTTCGATTGCTTTCAGGTTATCTGTTAGTTTTTCTTTCTTCTCATTCAAATGCTTGAGAATTTCGCGCACGGTTTCTTGCGAAGGTTTCGTCTCGTCAACTTCCGCACTGTCGTTTTCGTCAAGTTCACACAGATATTTCTCGATTTTAACCTCGACCTCCGCAAGCCGTTTCTCAGTGCCTTTCTTGGTGTGAATATTCCGGCGGCTTGTGTTCGCTCTGATTTTCATACCGCCAACAGCCACCAAGTCCTTTCCCGTAAAGTCCCTGCTGACTGTACCACAGGCTGAACTCCCGAAACGCATTTTTCAGCGCGGCGGAGTTGTCCTTCCTGACGTTGCATATCGTTTTATCATCAGGCGCGAGTTTTTCCAACAGCCACATTACCTCGATATTCCACTGTGTTTCCGCTCCAAGCCGCTGCGATGACCGAATGCGATTCATATATCCGTACAGATACAGATCAAGCAGCATTTTCGGGTCATACGGAGGCCGCCCGTTGTCCTTTGTTTCCGCGTACTTGAACCCCAAAGCCGCCATATCAAGCGAGTTGACAAAC
>JAISKY010000100.1 GCA_031260745.1 Oscillospiraceae bacterium | reverse complement strand
ATGTTTGGCAGTCTATACTTGAGGCAATCCTTAGTAACTGGGAGCGTACGCTTACGTATTCGCCGGTATACGGATTTTGGGGGCTTGTATTGGTAGTAAGCTGGCAAATGACGGGCTATATGATGATAATCTACATAGCCGGAATTAACAACATACCCGGCGACATTAAAGAAGCCGCCGCGATAGACGGTGTGAACTTCGGACAGTCGCTTGTCAATATAACCATACCTATGGTTATGCCGTCGATTACAATTTGCTCTTTCCTGACGCTAACGAACTCGTTTAAGCTGTTCGACCAGAATCTCGCGCTAACCGGAGGCGCGCCGAAAAACCAAACTGAAATGCTCGCGATGAACATTTATCGCACGTTCTATAACCGTAATGGTTGGAGCGGACCCGGACAGGCAAAGGCGGTTGTGTTCTTCTTGCTTGTCGGACTTATCGCGCTGATTCAGTTGAGGTTAACACGTTCAAAGGAGAATGACCGATGATAAAGAAAAAACAACCTCTGCATATTCCCGCTTATATAGTGCTTATCGCGCTGGTAGTTGTGTTTGTATTTCCGTTGCTCATAATCCTGATGAACTCCTTCAAAGGTAAGTTATACATCAGCGAGAATCTGTTCGGTTTTATAAACGGCGAAAGTTTCGTAGGCTTTGATAATTACGCGACCAGTATTGGGCGTATGAACTTCTTCTCCGCGCTTGGAACGTCCGTATTTGTGACGGTTGTTTCAACGGCGCTGATTTGCGTATTATGCAGTATGTCGGCGTGGTATATTGTACGGATAAAAAACAAGATAACCTCAGCCCTGTACTATATGTTCGTATTCTCGATGATTGTACCGTTCCAAATGGTAATGTTTACGACCAGTTGGGTAAGCAATCAGCTCGGACTGGGCAATCCGTGGGGACTGCTATTGCTGTACATCGGATTTGGCGCGGGTATGTCGGTGTTTATGTTCACCGGATTCGTTAAAAGCGTACCGCTGGAAATTGAAGAAGCGGCGTATATGGACGGGTGCGGACCGTTGAAAACATTTTTCGTAATCGTGTTTCCGGTGTTGCGCCCCGCAATAGTAACGGTCGGAATACTTATTATTATGTGGATATGGAACGACTATCTGCTTCCGTTGCTCGTGCTTGACTCGAAGTACACTACGCTTCCGATTGCGATTCAGAAGATAAATACGGGCGGTTACGGAGCCAGAGATATGGGCGGGCTTATGTCGATGCTTACGCTGTCCATAATCCCGATAATAATCGCGTATGTAGCCGCTCAAAAGTACATTATCGAGGGTGTAGTCGCGGGAGCGGTAAAGGGCTGATTAAATTTAAGTACACAGATAGGTAAAACCTCGTGTAGGGGCGAATAAGTATTCGCCCCTACAGGAGTAGTTCTAATACAGGTCAAAAAAGGTAAAACTATGAAAAACATACCCAAACGCGCCGCCGGTGTTCTAATGCCTGCGGCGAGCCTGCACGGTGAACAGGGAATCGGAACTTTTGGCGCGGAGGCTCGGCAGTGGATAGACTTCTTAGCGGCGGCGGGTCAGAAATACTGGCAGATACTGCCGTTGAATCCCATCGGGTTCGGTGGAAGTCCTTACCAAAGCGAATCCGCGTTCGCCGGAAATCCGTATTTTATCGACCTTGACCTACTTTGTGAGGAAGGGTTGCTGGAGCGCGGCGAATACTCCAAAATCGACTGGGGCAACAGGAAACACGTGGATTACCTAAAGATGAAAGAACTTCGCGGCGACGTCTTACGTATTGCGTTTGGCAGGTTTGAGCCGGACGCGGAATATTCAGATTTTTGCCGCGAAAACTCCGACTGGCTTGACGGTTACGCGAGTTATAGTGAAACTAAGTCGGACGCGACGGACGCGGCGGATTTTTGCCGGTTCGTACAGTACAAATTCGCGTCGCAATGGTCGGAGTTACGGAAATACGCGCATTCGCGCGGTGTTGAGATTATCGGAGATATTCCGATTTACGTATCGTCGGACAGCGCGGACTTTATGAACAATCCGGAAGTTTTTCAGCTTGACGAAAACGGTGAGCCGTCGGCGGTTGCCGGGTGTCCTCCGGATTCGTTCTCGAAAACAGGTCTGTTGTGGGGAAATCCGCTTTATGATTGGGACGCGCTGAAAGCTAACGGGTTCGACTGGTGGGTAAAGCGCGTTTTGGTGAGTTTCAAAATGATAGACGTGCTTCGTATTGACCATTTTCGCGGATTCGACAGCTATTACTCAATTCCTCCGACTGACGAAACCGCAGAATTCGGCGACTGGCGTACCGGACCGGGAATGGACTTCGTAAACGCGATTCGCCGCGCGGCTCCGCAAGCCCGAATTATCGCGGAGGATTTGGGATTCCTGACGAACAGCGTACGTAAGCTGTTAAAGCAGTCGGGTTTTCCGGGAATGAAAGTATTGCAATTTGCGTTCGATTCCCGCGAGGGCAACGATTACAGTCCGCATAACTACGGAACAAATTGCGTAGTGTATACGGGAACTCACGATAACGACACGGTTTTGGGGTGGTCGCATACGGCGGCAAAGCGTGACATTACCAACGCGATGTCGTATCTTGGCGTTAAACGCAGAAAACAACTTCCCAGAGCTATGATTCGGCTCGCAATGCAGTCGCCCGCCGGACTTGCGGTAATACCAATGCAGGATTGGCTCGATTTAGGCAGCGAAGCGCGTATTAATATTCCGTCAACAGTAAGCCCCGATAACTGGAGTTGGCGTATCGACGCAAATATGCTGACGGATAGGCTCGCCCGCGAAATGCGCGAAATCGCGGAGCTTACGGGACGATAACCCAATATCGGAGGAAAGTAAATGTATAGTAAAAACGTGCTTAGAGAAATTGATGCCGCGCTCGCGGAAATCAGCCCCGCGTGGAACCGACCTTTTGACGGCAAACGAGCTTGTTATTTTTCGGCGGAGTTCCTAATCGGACGCGTCGTAACCGGGAATTTTTATAACCTCGGCAAAACCGATTGCCTTACCAACCTTAGCTCGGAGCTTGAGGACGTAGAGGACGTCGCGCTGGGTAACGGCGGGCTTGGGCGGTTGGCGGCGTGTTTCTTGGATTCCGCCGCGACAAAAGGCTATCCGCTTGACGGTTTTGGGTTACGTTATCACTATGGACTTTTCAAGCAAGGCTTTAACGACGGGTTTCAAACCGAAAGTCCCGACGACTGGCTTAAATACGGCGACCCGTGGAGTATTCGCCGCGAGGACGAAAAGCTGCAAATCCGCTTCGGAGGTCAGACGGTATGGGCTGTGCCTTATGATATGCCGATAATCGGATACGGCGGTAAAACGGTCAACACGCTTCGTCTGTGGCAGTCGGAGCCGATTATCGGCTTGGAATTCAGCGCGTTTGACCGTCAGGATTACGCAAGCGCCTTCAAAGAGCAAAATGAGGCGTTTGCAATCAGCGCGACGCTGTACCCTAACGACGACACCGACGACGGCAAACGGCTTCGCCTTAAACAGCAGTATTTTTTCTCGTCCGCGTCGCTGCGCTCTCTGTTTTACCGGCATACGCAATCCGGCGGCAAACCTGAAGATTTCGCGGAGAAATTCGCGATTCAGCTAAACGATACTCACCCGACCGTCGCGATACCCGAATTGCTCCGAATCCTTGTCGGTGAGAATGAAATGGACTTTGAACAGGCGTTTAGCGTAGCTCAAAAAACCTTCGCGTTCACAAACCACACGATTATGGAAGAAGCGTTGGAAAAGTGGAGTACGGAGCTGTTCAGCTCAACGCTACCCGACGTGTACCCGTATGTGGTTATGCTTCAAAATAAACTACGGCGTGATTTGCATACTAAGGGCATCTACGACTATAACGGCTATAACCTTATTGACAATGGTCGCGTTAATATGGCTCGAATCGCGTCGTACGTGTCACACAGCGTTAACGGCGTCGCGGCTATTCACAGCGAAATTCTAAAAGCGACTGTGCTGAAACCGTGGTATACGATATACCCGGAGCGTTTTTCTAACAAGACCAACGGCATAACTCAGCGCCGCTGGCTGGGTTTGTGCAATCCGGGGTTGTCTAAATTTATCACGGAGCGCATTGGCGGCGACTGGATTACCGACTTGGACGAGCTTAAAAAGCTAATCCCATACGCCGACGACGTAAACAGTCTGCGCCAGCTTAACGAAATCAAGCGTGAGAACAAAGTTCGGCTTGCGGACTATGTGCGTACTCGCGAGGACGGGTTTACCCTTAATCCGGAGTTCGCGTTTAATTTACAGGTCAAGCGTCTGCACGAGTACAAGCGGCAGTTTCTAAACGCGCTTTCGATTCTGGACATTTATTACCGACTTAAACGCGGCGAGATTAACAAATCCGAGTTTTCGCCGACTGCGTTTGTGTTCGGAGCAAAATCCGCGCCGAGCTATCGCCGCGCTAAGGGCATAATCAAGTTCGTCAACGAAATCGCGAGAACCGTTAACTCCGATACAGACGTGAATAATCTGCTTCAGATTCTGTTTGTACGCGATTACAACGTCAGTTACGCCGAGAAACTAATCCCCGCCGCCGATATATCGGAGCAAATTTCCACCGCAGGTACGGAAGCGTCGGGAACGGGTAATATGAAACTTATGCTTAACGGCGCGGTTACGCTTGGAACCTACGACGGAGCGAACATTGAAATAGTCGCGGAAAGCGGAGAGGAGAACAACTTCATTTTCGGCGCTCGCGTAGAGGACATTAACGCCGCCGCGTCAAGCTACAGCCCTGTGAAGATTTACGAAAACAACTCGCGAGTCCGCAAGGTGCTTGACACGTTGATTGACGGTACGTTCTCAGACGGCGGAACCGGAATTTTCCGTGAGCTGTTCGATTCAATAATCAAAGGCGCGTCCTGGCACAAACCCGACCAATATTATCTTCTGCTTGATTTTGAGCCGTACGCGGACGCAAAACTCCGGGCAATTAAAGCGTACCCTGACCGAATCGCGTTCGCGCATATGCAGCTGCTCAATATCGCCAACGCCGGAAAATTCAGCAGTGACCGCACAATCAGCCAGTACGCCGAAGAAATTTGGGGCGTCTAGGCAAGTTACCGGCAATAAGTTAAGACCACCGACTGAACCGGTGGTCTTTTTCGTACCTCAGAATACGTGTCTTTACTGATTCAGTATAAGCTTCGCGGTTTCGTCGCCGACGTCCGTCATAAAGCGAATACCGGTTTCACGCTCAGTTTCACGGTTCGCGGAGAAAATGTCACTGCGCGAAATCTCGGAGATGTTGAAGCGGCGAGCGCCCGCCATAAGCTGCTGTAATCCGGCGGTAAGTTTATCCGCAAGCGTCCAGACCGCAACCGCTCCCAGCGGAATATTTTTCATATCGTCCGCGCCGACTTTATTCTTAACGTCGAAGTATCCGGCGAACAGTTCTTCGGGAGTGCTTCCCTGAGCGGTTACGTTCGCGGGCAGAGAATCCCAGTTGCCGCAAACTTTCTCACGCCTGTCCGGGAATAGCGCGCCCTCTATGTTCGAGCCGAGGAATCCCGGAATCATCAG
>JAISKY010000076.1 GCA_031260745.1 Oscillospiraceae bacterium | reverse complement strand
ACAAGAACGCCAAACAAGTCGCTCTGGCGGGGCAAATCGCGGCGATTAACACCAAGATAATGGCGGAAAAAGGTATCGTTATTGACAAGAAGCAACTCGCCGCCGACTGGCTGAAAGTCAGCGGTAGCCGCGTTGAGGAAGAACTGTTATGGATTTTCATCAACCGCAGCGCGGAGGGTTTCGAGTGGATGCTGGATTTAACCGAGAATGGCGTTGACGCCAGCGTTTACGTAGGCTACAAAGGTCCGATGTTCAATGAGTATCTCGGAACTCACCACATTTTCAAGAAAGAAAGTTGTACTAAGTACACCAATTTCGGCGGCGGTATGCTCGCTTGCGAGATACTTGAAAAAGAATTCCTGAAAAACGGCGGCAAACTGTTCCGCGCTACTCCCGCCGAACAACTTGAAAAAGACGCTAACGGTCGCGTAGTCGCCGCTATCGCAAAAGGTGAGGACGGCAAATATCGTCGTTATAAGGGTAATAAAGCGGTTATTCTCGCTACGGGCGACGCCAGTGACAACCACGAAATGTTAGAGGCGTTCTGCCCCATCGGACTTAGAGCCTCCAAGCAGTTCCCTCGTAAGGGCAATACCGGCGACGGTCAGAAAATGGCGTACTGGGCGGGCGCGATTATTGATAACGGCGAATGGGCGCCGACGCTTCACGCGCTGGGTTACAGCGGTTATCAGTTCTTTTTCCTGCACGTTAATCAGTTAGGCAACCGCTTTATGAACGAGGACACGTGGATGCAGGCAAAATCCATACGTTGCCTTATGCAGCCGGGCGGCGACTTCGCGTTCTCGGTTTTCGACAGCAAATACCTTGACGAAATCGGCGAGCGTTGGGATTTGCTTGGCGGTCAAGGTATGGCTCCGCTGAGTACGGTCGGCGATAAATTCGACCGCGAAATGCTGAAGCGTTCCATTGACGGCACTATTCACGGTAACTCCATCTTTGGCGACGGCGGTGAGAACGATGTGTTCGTCAACGGCGGCAACGGCTATGAAGCGGATACGCTTGACGAGCTTGCGAAGCTGATGGACGTTCCGGCTGAAACCCTTAAAAAGACCGTGGAGCGTTACAACGCGATTGTTGCGAGCGGCGACGATACGGACTTCGGTAAACGCTCCGAAATGCTTACGCCGATTGTTAAACCTCCGTTTATAGCGTTGAAATGGGGTCCTTCCCTGCTGGACGTGTTCGGCGGCGCGATAACCAACGGACAACTGAATGTATTAGGGCCCGACAGCAATCCTATCCCCGGATTGTACGCGGTAGGTAACGCCGCCGGAGGTATGTACGCTGTTGACTATCCGCTTTTGCTGAACGGAAACAGCTACGGACGCGCTTTGGCGTACGCAATGCAAATTGCCGACGCGCTGGCGGGTTAGTAAATGCTCTTGACGCGCGTCAAATTGTAGGGACGAATAATTTTCGCCCCTACTTGACAATTTTGTTTCGCTGTGATATAATCTACGTAAATAATAATTTAGGAGTGTAACCTATGAAAGATTTGAAAAACAAGCATGCGTTTGTCACCGGCGCGGCAAGCGGAATCGGTCTTGGTCTCGCGAAAGCGTTCGCCAAAGCCGGAATGAACGTAAGTCTGGTTGACCTGCGCCAAAAAGCGCTTGACGAAGTGTTGCCGTGGTTCTCCGAACACGGGTATAAGGCTCAGGGAATCGCGCTGGACGTTACTGACCGCGAGGGCTACGTTACCGCCGCCGACAAAGCCGAAGCCGGATTAGGTCCGATTCACGTACTGGTAAATAACGCAGGCGTTGAGGTTCCGATGGTTCCGCTGTGGCAGTCCACTTACGACGACGTTGATTTTATCACGACCGTAAATATCAAAGGCGCGATTAACGGAATCATCACTATTGTACCGCGTATGCTTAAAAACGGAGAGCCGGCTCACGTCGTTACGACGTCCTCACAGTCGGGATTGTCGGTAGTTCCGGGCGCGACACTGTACAACCTTACCAAAGCGGCTGTCGCCGCGATGATGGAAACTCTGGCAAGCGACCTACAGGGTACGAACGTCGGCGCGTCCGTGTTTGCTCCCGGTCCGGTTCAGGGCAACCTTAGCAAGACGAGCTATGAAGTTCGCCCCGCAAGCCTTCCCAATCAAGCGGAGGTCAAGCCTCGCGAGGTTGCTCCGCCTCCTCCTCCGAAACCCGGCGAGGAACCCCCGAAAATGCCGGATTTCTCCAAAGCGACTATTCCCGCCGAGGACGCGGGCGACATTGTAGTGCGCGGTATTCAGCGCGGAGATTTGTACATATTCACGCATCCGGAGTTTAAGTCCGGAATCCAAGCAAAGTTCGAGTCTATGGCTCGCGCGTATCCGACCGACCAAACTCCTGACCCGGAGCGCGAAGATATTTTCAAGAACTACTTCACGTTCCTGACCAGTAACCCGATTTACAAGACGCAAGAACAAAGATAGGTAACAGTTAACAGGTAACAGTGAACAGTTTACTAAATGGGGTAGTCTGCCAATCATTATGGCAGACTACCCTAATCGTTTAATTGTTAACTGTTACCTATTCTTGATGTGTACTTCTCTTAATTGTATTTCGCTAACTGTTGTTGGCGCGCCTAACAGCGGGTCCTGAGCGTTGCCGTTAAGCGGAAACGGTACTACGTCGCGGATATTTCTCTCGTCTGCTATCAGCAGAATCAGACGCTCGATTCCCGCGCCCATTCCGGCGTGAGGCGGCGCGCCGTATTGGAACGCAGTGTACAACGCTCCGAACCGCGCTATAAGCGCGTCCTCATCATAACCCGCGAGCGCGAACGCCTTTTTCATTATATCCGGGTCGTGGTTGCGAACCGCTCCGGAGGTAATCTCCGCGCCATTGCACACTATATCGTACTGGTACGCCAACGCGTCCGCGGACGGCTCACCCTGCGGCATTGAGAACGGGTTATGCGTGAAATCCAACTCCCCCGTGTCCTCGTTAACTTCGTACATCGGGAAGTCTACTATAAAGCAAAACTCGTAACGCTCCTTGTCGGTAAGCTCAAGTTTCTCGCCTAGTTGAGTTCGAATCTGCCCCGCGAACTTATTCGCCGCCGTCACCGTATCGCAAACAAAAAACAGAGTATCACCCTCTTTGATGTTAAGCGTTTCAACAAGCTCGGCTTGTTTCTCAACGGACAGGAATTTCTCAATCGGACCTTTGAATGTTCCATCGGAGCGTGTTAGGTAGCCTAATCCCTTCATTCCGATTTCTAGCGCGAATTTAAGCATATTCTCAAAAAATGACCTGCTCTGCCCCGCCGTAGGCGCGACGATTCCCCGTACAGGCTTACCCTTAAACGCCGCGAACTCCACATCGGAGAAAAACGCGGTTAAGTCGTTTATAACCAAAGGGTTACGCAAATCGGGCTTGTCCGTACCGTATTTCAGCATTGTCTCCGCGAACGGTATTCGTCTGAACGGCGCGGGGCTTACCGGTTTGTCTGTAAACTTCTCGAAAAGATTCGTAAACACAGTTTCCGCGACAGCGAAAACGTCCTCTTGCTCCGCGAACGCCATTTCCAGGTCGAGTTGGTAAAAGTCGCCCGGCAGACGGTCTTGCCGAGGGTCCTCGTCGCGGAAGCACGGCGCGATTTGGAAATACTTGTCGAATCCGCTGACCATCAGCAGTTGCTTAAACTGCTGAGGCGCTTGCGGCAGCGCGTAGAACTTGCCGGGGTGACGGCGCGACGGCACGAGGTAATCCCTCGCGCCCTCCGGCGACGACCCGGTCAGTATCGGCGTGTTAATCTCCAAGAATCCCAACTGTTCCATCTGCGAACGTATAAACCCGATTATCTTTGAACGCAACACTATCAGATTGTGCATTTCCTCGTTACGCAAATCAAGAAAACGATATTTCAGGCGCGTATCTTCTTTGACGGAACGCGAGTCGTCAATCTCAAACGGCAGAGCGTTCTTTGCCGCTCCGAGTACCGTTAGACTTTCCGCGTGAAGCTCGACGGTTCCGGTCGCGAGTTTTGGGTTAACCGTGTCCGCGTCGCGGGCTTTTACCGCGCCGCTGACAATAATTGAGCTTTCCCTGTTAGGCGCGGCTTCGCCGTGCAGGACAATCTGCGTAACGCCGTAGTGGTCGCGCAAGTCCAGAAAAGTTACGCCGCCGTGGTCGCGTATTGCCGCGACCCAACCGCAAAGCGACGCGATTTGCCCTATATGCTTTTCTCTTAGTTCCCCGCAAGTATGTGTACGTTTCATTTTATATATTAACTCCTTAAATATTAACGATTTATTCTTTGTATTTACAAAACCGCGTTATCGAGCAGCGGACGGAACCGTCCCGTTCCAGTACGCATTATACCACCTCCAAAAGAAAATTGCTCTAATAATATCACATCTCGCCGACTTTGTCAATAGTATAGTGTGAGGTGAGCAGCTATGAATAACGAACTTTCTTTCGCAATTGCCGGAGGCGATGAACGATATACCGTTCTCGCGGGACTTTTACCGCGAGTAACAAGTAATCTTTGCGACGCGGACGCTATAATATTCCCCGTTCCGTTTCAGTGGGACGATGATGTTATGCGGTCGCTGAAACCCGACCAATTACTTTTCTCCGCGACGGTATCAGCCGAAAACAGAGCCAGAGCTAAATCGCTTGGCTTGGAAATACGCGATTACAGCGTCGGAGAACCTTTCGCGGTCGCGAACGCGTTAATTACCGCCGAGGGCGCGATTGAAACCGCGATGCGCGAAACTAAGTTCACAATCGGCTCCTCTGAAGTTTTGATAATCGGATTCGGGCGAATTGGAAAATTGCTTGCCCAGCGTCTGAAACCGCTGTGTTACGACGTTTCGGTTTACGCCCGCTCCCCTGCCGATAAAGCGTGGATTAAAGCGTATGGCTATGGTTGTTCGGAATACGCGTCAGAGTACGCGGAACTGTCGCGGTATGATATTATCTTCAATACCGCTCCGGCGTTAATGATGGACGCGTACGCGCTTAGTATTGCCCGTAACGCTTTGGTGATTGACCTTGCCTCAAAGCCGGGAGGCGTTGACTATCAAGCCGCCGAACACCTTAGCGTTAAGGTTATACACGCTTTGTCCCTGCCCGGCAAAGCCGCGCCTATTACAGCGGCTATGATAATCCGTGACGCGTTAATAAATGAACTTAACAATCTCAGGAAGGAGAACGCAATTAGAATATTGCGGTAATAAAATATGAAAACGATAGGATTCGCGCTTTGCGGCTCTCACTGTACGTTCAAAGAAGTGATAGAGTCGCTTGCGGAAACGGTAAAACAATATAACGTCATACCAATTATGTCAACCAATGCCGCCGATACGGATACAAGGTTCGGAGACGCCGCCGATTTCAAATCGGAAATAGAAACTATATGCGGTCGCAAGATAATCTCCTCAATCACGGAGGCGGAGCCAATCGGACCTAAGAAATTGCTTGACCTGCTTGTAATCGCGCCCGCTACCGGCAACACAATCGCGAAAATTACGCACGGAATAAGCGATACCTCCGTGACGCTGGCGTATAAGGCTCATCTGCGTAACGCTAGACCGGTTCTGATAGCGATTTCCACTAACGACGCTTTAAGCGCGAACGCTCAAAACATCGGCGCTCTGCTCGTTCGCAAGAACCATTTCTTTGTTCCGTTCGGTCAGGATGATTCCATCGGCAAACCGACCTCGCTGGTCGCCGACTTTTCCAAGATACCTGACGCGATTGAAGCCGCGCTTGACGGACGTCAGCTTCAGCCGTTGCTTATATAGCTTTAATACGCGGGTCGCTCAGTAGGGCGACCCCTGCGGAAACTGCCGCCCTCGGTGTAATGCGGCTCACGTGAGAAACTCCGCGTTCGCGCAACGATAAAAAAGGAGATTTACTATGGTTTCGTATTTGATAATGAGCCGAACTCAATCGCAGGCGTACCGAATCGCGAATCTGGCGGCGCGTTCCGGATATTACGCTAAGATAATACGTCCTCCGGCGGAAATTTCCTCCGGCGATTGCTCCTACGCCGTAAAAGTTCCGGAGCGTCAGCTTGCCGACGTACTCGCTATGCTTAACCGCAACGGAATTGAGCGCGGCAAGGTATACCTCTACCGCGCTGACGGCACAACCGAGGAAAACTACGAATTATAAATCATAAATTGAGCCGATTTGCGGATAAACCGTTCAACGCTTAATTTACATTTAGGAATTATTTATAATTTATAATTTATAACAGGGGGTTTTATGATATATTTTGATAATGCCGCAACAACATTACAGAAGCCTGCGTCTGTGTCTAAGGCAATGTCGAAGGCTCCGAACTCGTTCGCGTCGCCCGGCCGCGGAGGTCATAACGCGGCGGCGAAAGCGGCGGAGCTTGCGTTTGACTGCCGCAGACTAGCCGCGAGTTACTTTAATGTTCCGTCGCCGGAGAATATCGTGTTTACGCTTAACGCTACTCACGCGCTTAACATCGCGATTCACGCATTGTCAAAGCCCGATAAGCGCACGGTTATCTCCGGTTACGAGCATAACTCCGTCTATCGCCCCGTGACAGCCTCCGGCGCGGAGGTCAGCGTCGCGCGAGGTACGCTGTTCGATAAAAACAGCGTACTTAACGCATTTGACGACAAGCTAAACTCCGGAACTTCGTTATGCGTGGTGAACCACGTGTCAAACGTATTCGGGTTTATTCAGCCCGTTGAAAAAATCTCCGAGCTTTGCCGTGAGCGCGGGATTCCGCTGATAATCGACGCGTCGCAGTCGGCGGGAGCGATTCCGATTGATTTTTCCGCGCTTGGCGCGGAATATATAGCTATGCCCGGTCACAAGGGACTGTACGGACCGCAAGGCACAGGGTTACTGTTATGCAAGGACG
>JAISKY010000165.1 GCA_031260745.1 Oscillospiraceae bacterium | reverse complement strand
TGACAAGAGCGGTCTGCGGCGGCGATTACGACGTCGGATATTGGGCGAACGACTCGGTTGAGGGCTTCGTCAAACGGCGCGTCGGCGGCGAGTTGTATTTTGATTCCGATAGCGTAGATAAACTGCTTAACCGAACGGGTAAAGCGAAAGTTTTGCTGCCGGCTTCGTTTTCGGGAAATCAGATGTATATCCCGGATTTGCTGGAGCGCGGCGACGTTAAGATGATTTACTTGATTCAGCACAACAAAACGAAACAGAAAGAGCTTACCGCTATGGCGGAAAGACTGTTGGAGTATAAGGATAAAGTTCTTGGGTGCGTTATGTGTAATGTACCGAGATTCGGACTTTTTAGCTATTACAAGCTGATGAATCCGTACTATTAAGGAGGAATATTATGACTGTTCCTGACGTGAATTTTCTGCCGGAATATTGCAGAGCGTTTGAAAAGTGTATGAATGGCGAATATACCGTATTCAGGCATAAGGACAATTTCGGAGAAACGGAGTGCGGATTCATAAAACGCGGTCTTGAGGAGTTCGGTATGCCGGGTTATTATGACATCGTAACAACCTATGGGTACGGCGGCGACCGCATAATACGGCTTTCGGACGAATCGGCAAAGTCGGAACTAATCTCGGAGCATAAGAAAGAGTTTGAGATTTACTGTAAAGACAATAGAATCGTTACATATTTCGCTAGGTTTAACCCGTTTGAGGGAAACGCCGCCGACTTTGCCGAGTGCTTTGACTCGGTTGAATTGAGCCGTAAAATCGTCGCGATTAACTTACGGCGGGATTTACTTTATGAGGAATTTACAAAAGCTGTCCGACGCAAGCAGCGCGCCGCCGTTAAGTCCGGGGTTGAGGTTGAACTGGATTACTCGTGCGATACGATAGACGATTTTATTGAGATGTACTACGCGACTATGCGGAAGCGGAACGCTTCGGAGTTTTACTTTTTCGGCAGGGAGTTTTTCTCTGATTTGACGCGTAATCTGAAAGGCAAAGCAATGTTGGTTAACGCCCGGAAAGACGGTAAAATCGTCGCGGGAGAATTGCTTTTGTATTACGGTGAAACCGCGTACACTTTCCTATGCGCAAGTCGCGAGGGCTATCCCGTCAAATACGAGGTATATCTTACGTCCGCGGAACAGAGCCTGACTATGCAAAGCCTCGGATATAAACGCTTAGTGCTGGGCGGTGGAATGTCGGGTGATACGGACGACTCGCTGTTACAGTTCAAAAGGCATTTTTCAACTTCACCGTTGGAGGATTTTTATATCGGACGTAAAGTGTACGACGCGAACGCGTACAAGTCGCTTTGCGGTAAACGTAACGCTACGGACAACGGATTCTTTCCGTCGTATAGAAGCAAAAACTAAATAAGACGCGGCGAACACCGCGAAAATACGGATAATATCGAAAGAGGTTGTTAGGATATGGGAAAGAGGATATTTCTTTCGCCGCCGCTTATGAACGGAACTGAGACGGAATATATAAACTCGGCGTTTAAGTCTAACCGGGTCGCGCCGTTTGGTCATAACACGGAATTGTTTGAACGGAGCGTTCGGAATTATCTGGGTTGTAGGCACTCGCTGGCGTTAAGCTCTGGTACTGCGGGAATACATATTTCGCTGAGATACCTTGGGGTTGAGCCGGGCGACGTAGTGTTTTGCTCGTCGCTGACGTTCGCGGCATCGTGTATGCCGATACTCTACGAGTGCGCGGAGCCGGTGTTTATTGACTCCGACTCGGATAGCTGGAATATGTCGCCCTCCGCGCTTAGGACGGCGTTGGAGAGATACTCCGCGTTGGGCAGACTGCCGAAAGCCGTGGTTGTTGCGGACATTTACGGTTTACCCGCGAAATATGACGAGATACTAAGTATTTGCGTGGAGTTCAAGGTTCCGGTAGTTGAGGACGCGGCGGAGGCGTTAGGTTCAGCGTACAAGGGTAAGATGTGCGGAACTTACGGCGATATTGGAGTATTGTCGTTTAATTCCAACAAGATAATCACGACTTCCGGCGGGGGAATGGTAGTCACCGATATTGACGGCGCGACGGATAAGATGAAATATTGGTCTGCTCAGTCGCGTGAGCCGTTGCCGTACTACGAGCATAGAGAAATCGGGTACAACTACCGGTTGTCGGACATTTGCGCGGGAATTGGGCGCGGTCAGATGAACAGTATCGAGCGTTACATTGAGCGGCGGCGTGAGATTAACGGGTTTTACCGTAGGGAATTTGCGGGATACCCCGTGAGTTTTCCGAATGAAATCGTGGGAGCTAAATCAAATTGTTGGTTGAGTGTGATTTTGATAGAAAACGGAGTTCCGCCTAGTATGGTTATCGAAGCGTTGGAGCGCGACAATATTGAAGCGCGTCGGTGTTGGAAACCTATGAGCCGTCAGCCGGTATTTAAGGATTGCGAGTTTTTCGCGTGTCCGGGAGCGGATAATAGTTCGGTGGGTGACGAGTTGTTCGCGAAGGGATTGTGTCTGCCGTCGGGTACGGCTATGGACGACGAGGATTTACGCAGGATTGTCGGGATTGTAAAAAAAGCGATAACGTGAGGCGCGGAGGCAATTCACAGGGGGTAGATATGCAAAAAGGGAAAATACTGTTTGTCGCGTCTGTGGAGCGGCATCTTGAGCGGTTTCACGTTCCGTATATAAGATATTTGGAATCGCTGGGCTATGAAATTCATACTGCCGCGTCGGGCGAAAACTCAATTGACTGCGTTACGCGGCATTTCGACATTAATATTGCAAGGTCGCCGTTTAAGGCTCGGAACATAAAAGCGTTTTGCGAGTTGAAAAAGATTATTAACGACGGAGATTATAAGCTGATTCACTGCCATACTCCCAACGCGGGCGTATTGACGCGGCTCGCGGCTCGAAAGGCGCGGAAACGCGGTACAATAGTCGCGTATACGGCTCACGGGTTTCACTTTTACAAGGGCGCTCCGGCGATGAATAAGTTGTTGTACCTTAACGCGGAGCGGTTTTGCTCTAAGTATACGGATTATCAGTGGACAATAAACCTAGAGGACTATGATGCGGTAAGCAAATACAACTTTAAGTGCGGCAAAGCGTTTCTGACAAAAGGCGTCGGGATAGACGGTGAAAAGTTCGCTCCTGTTTCCGCGAAGCGTAAAGCCGAACTTAGACGTAAATCGGGGATTCCTGAAAATGCGTTTGTATTGATTTATCCCGCGGAGTTTACCGCCGATAAAAACCACAAAACGCTATTAAGGGCAATGGAGATAATACTAAAAAAACACCCGGATATTTTTCTGTTATTGACGGGCGACGGTAAGCTTTCGGAACATTTCAAAAAAGAGTGCGTGAAAACCGGAATCGCGAATAATGTGAGTTTTCCGGGATTTGTGAACGATATGGCTGATTGGTACGCAATGTCGGACATTGACATTACGCCGTCTGTTCGGGAGGGACTTGCCACTCACGTCATTGAAGCAATGAGTATGGGTTTGCCGAGCGTCGCGACCAATATTCGCGGACACTTGGATTTGGTATTAGACGGCGGTAACGGTTTTTTAGTTGAACCGGACGACTGTAAAGCGATGGCGGAACGCGTTTTTATCCTGTATAACGACCGGGAACTATTGGCGAAATTGAGCGTAAACGCCGTTAAAACCTCAAAGGAATATCATTGGGATAATGTTCTGCCGGAAAATATTAAGCTATACAAGGAGATGCTTGGCGATGAATAGTGACGTCACGGTAACGGTGACAATTCCGGCGTACAATGCCGGGCGTACGCTTGAAGCCAGCGTGAACTCCGTGTTAGCCCAGACGTATTCAGATTGGGAGATACTTATTTGTGACGATTGCTCTACGGATAATACCTACGAGCTTGCGTGTAAGCTCTCGGAACGCGATTCAGGTATCAGGGTTATCCGCAACGAGCATAATATGAAGATAGCGGCGACAAGAAACCGGCTTACGGAGAACGCCAAAGGCAGATACCTCGCGCTGTTGGACGCTGACGATATGATGGAGCCGGGGAAACTGGCGGTTCAGGTGGAGTTTCTTGACAATAATCCGGAGTATGACTTTTGCGCGACTTGGTTCCGGACGATTGACGATAACGGCAGTATTCGCGATTGGGTAACGAAACATAGCGGCAGAATCGACAAAAGCTGGTATTTATGGGGTATGCCGTTCGCCAATCCGTCGGTGATGTTCAAAACCGCGTCGCTGATTGCCGCGGGCGGATACTTGACGGAAAAGACGACGGAGTTTCGCGGTGAGGACTACGACCTGTTTATGCGAATGGCGGCGGCGGGGTTTGAGGGCTATGTTATTCCGGAGTATTTGCTTATATACTACGCCGGAGCTTCGGCGCTGAAACGCCGAAAGTACCGCTATCGCTTAGACGAAGCAAAGATGCGGTACAGGAACTTTAAGCGTTTGGGGCTTATGCCAAAGGGCTTGACGTATGCGGTTAAGCCGTTGATAGCCGGACTGATTCCGCAACGGATTCTTAATTACTTCAGATAACGCGCAACGGAGAAATTATTTATCCTTAGAACGATACAAGCGCGGGGAGATTTCTTGATGTATGCCGCGAATTTGATTAGCGTACTCGTGTTCTCGGTGATGGCGGAGCGTTACAGGTCACGCTCGCCGTTTAACGTGAAACAAAATAGACGACTGCCCGTAATGGCGTTTACGATTGCGGTTATCGCGAGTTTTCAGATATTAGCGGGATTCCGGTTTGACGTTGGAACGGATTATTACAACTACTCGATAATATACAGCGATATTGTAAACCACGGCGCGGAGTTTATATCCTCCGATAAGATTGATATTGGTTTTATCGCGCTGTGTAAAACTTTGGCGGTTTTCACGGATAAGCCGTTTGCGATGTTTTTCATTACGGCTTTGGCTATAAATACTCTGACCGTGCTTGAGCTAAGACGGCGCTCGTCGAGCTTTTGGCTGTCGTGCCTGATGTTTATTCTGACGTTTTGTTTT
>JAISKY010000101.1 GCA_031260745.1 Oscillospiraceae bacterium | reverse complement strand
CTCCGACTCCGCGCAGTCAGCGGAACGCAGCGCAAGCCACGTCAGCAAATCCGGAGCTTTTACGGGCGCGCTCGTCGGAAACTCCGCGAACTCCGGAAACCCGGTTTCGTTGGAGTGGTAATATACAGGAAAATCTCCCGCGGCTCTGGTACGGATTGGGCTTTGATGCGAAAGCAGATAATCGGCGGCAAAGCCCTCGAATTGCCGCGTAGATTCGAGTTTGTCAACGAAAAAGCCGGTTTCAGATTGCTGACGCCAGATGTTCAGCGGGTCAAAACCGCAATCAGCGAATTTGGCTTGAAACTCCGCAAAATCACGCGCGGCGGCGGTAACGCAAGCGTCAAACGGTTTGTAAGTTTCGGAACGCGTTCCGTTGGAAAAATACTCGTGTACCGCGCACTCAAACCCGTTGGTTTCAACTGACGGCAATAACATAACGGAGTAATCCTCCGACTGAGCTTTCGCCGGAATCCACTTCGCGTCGTGCCACAACGCGCCGCTAAGAGGTACGAACAGCAGTTTACCGAGCGCGATGTACGCGGCCTCGATACTGCCGTCCTCGCGCGGAGCGCAGTTTTCAAATTGCTCTATGCCGTCCATATAAAACCTAAGCGCGAGATTACCGCATCCGCGAATCCTAAGACAAGCCGCGTCCTCAAAGCAAAACTCGACCTCGCCGCCGGGCGCGGTCAGCGTAAGTTTATCCGCTCCGCTCGTAAACTCCGGTAAGCGAAGCTCTTTATTGTCGATTGTCAGCGCGACGCGTATCAGCTTACGGCGTTCAAGTTTAACCATCGGCGAGCGGCAGATTGTAAGGTAAATCTCGCCGTCCTCACGGAACAGCGCGAGTTTCGATTTCGGGTATGTAAACCGGTTAGATTGTTCCATTGTCGATTTCCTCCAAAAATGACGCGCAGCCAAGCCAAATCGCGCCTGATAACGCGCTAAGTTCCGTAAACCCCTCAAATTCGGCGTTAGCCGCGCCGGGCGCGGGATTTGCGGAGGGTTCTACGAATAAAAATCCCGGAGAATGTTCCGCGCCCCAGTCGCAGTAACCTCGCAAAAGTTCCGCCGCAAGTTCCGTCCTGCCCGCCTTGTAAAGTCCGGGCAGGATTTTTACCTGCGAGAACCCCATTATTACGCCGGGCGCTCCGTCCCGCTTAGGCGCGGAGCGTAATCCGTACGGAGTGTAATACAATTCCGGGTCAGTCAAATCCGTAACACAGCGTTCCACGATTTCGGGTGGCAGACGCTCGCCAAGCATAAGCGGCAGATACGCTTCAAGCTCGTCAAACTCAACGACTTCGTGACTGCCGGACAATCTGGCGTGGAAACGCTCCCCGTTCCAGAAACGGGTCGTGAGCTTATTCATAAGGTAATCGTATTTTTGGTTCCACTCGGCGGCTTCGGCGGTAAGCTCCAAGCGTTCCGCGAGCTTTCCTAAACCCTCCGCAAGCAGAGCGATATAGCTGATAATATCCGGAGTTTCCACCGGAACGCCCTTAGCGAACATCAGCGAAAAATCGTGACCGCTTTCACAGCCGTGGTTGTACTGCGGAACTCCGTCATTGTCCGTATCGCGCAAAGTCGTCCAGAATTTGAACAGCTTCGCCAGACCGCCGTACATCTGACGGCAATGCTCCGGGGTGAGTTTATCTCCGATACGCTCCAGCATATACAGCAATCCGTAGCCGTGGAACGGCGGCTTAGTCGCCGTGATATTGACGTTGTGGTCGTCCACGAGGTCGGGCAATTCGCCGAATTCATCTTGACTGCCGAACAGGTTCATCAGCGTTTGAGCGGCGTTGTCGGGGTCGCGCATAACCATCGCGTGATATACCTGGTGCCACGAGAAACACGCCTGTTCCGTAGACTTGGAGTACAAAATCGCGGGGTCTTTCAAATAGCCTTTCGGCGCGATTTGAGAAATCCAAATCATATACACTGCAAGCCGCTTCATCGGCTCGTATTTCGCGCCGACATTGGCGAACATTGAGTACCACTCCGTAAAGTCGCGAAGCGACTCCGACGCGCGCGTCTCAAACGGTTTGTACTCCGTAAATTGTTCCGCGAACTCGTCGGCGTAGTGTACGGCGAACTCGAAGTTACCGTTATCGTCGGGAGCGGCGATTATCGCGCTTTCTTTAAGCGTCAGCGTACCGACAATCGGCGCGAACAGCAACTCGCCGCGCATAAACTGCGTAACCTGAATTGTGCCGTCAAGCCTGTCCATAATGTACTCGCCGTCGATATGACTAAGCGGCGTAGTCGCGATTAACAGCCCCGCGCCGGAACCTCTAAAGCGCAGCGCTTCCGAGCCGTCGAAGCAGATTTCCAGTTTTACATCGCTATTCACGGCGGTCATAATGTGAGGGTTCGCTGTTACCGCGAACGCTCCGCTAATCGCCTGAATGTTAACGCGCCTGTCGCGGCGAAGCTCCGCGTCACTTCCGTAGGTGCGCGTCATTCGGTGAAGCTCCAGCGCGCCGTCCGCGTGAGTTACGAACAAATACGACAGTCTGCGGCTGAACGGCAGTCCGCTTACGTTGAGATTTCCCAAGTCGTTGGTGTTCAAGTCGATACCTCCTGCGTTAAATTGGTTGACAAAAAATTATGCGCAATTCTTACCGGTCGGGCGATGTAGTTTGGTACGCTCATTATACACCAATTACTCGCGTTTGCAAAGCAATATTTTTATTTCACGCGTTTATATCCGGCTTGTTCTACGCATTGCTGACCTTCGTCGGAGAGAACCCAGTCAAGGAACTTGCGTCCGACGCTGTCCGAGCCGTCGTTAGCGCGGATTACTCCGTAATAGTTTACCGTCAACGGATAATGCTCCGAATCTGACGCGTCGAACCCGTCAATTTTCAGGATTTTGATATTGTCGTTTTTGTACAGCGTATCAATGTAAAATTTGTAGGTATATCCGATACTTTCCGGACCGTTCTGGTATTCTGCGATTGTGTTGACCAGACCCTCCATACCCGAAATTATTACTGCCGTTTCCGGCGGGAGCATTGGCGTACCGTTCATTACGAGTTGTTCCATACCCGACTGGCTTCCGGAATTTTGCTCACGCTGATACGCTCTAATCGGAGCGTTTAAGCCGCCGACTTCGCTCCAGTTGGTAATCCCGCCGGAGTAGATTTTGCGTACCTGCTCCAATGTAAGACTATCGACCGGATTGTCCTTGTGAGTGATAAATACGAACGCGTCAGCGCAGACAGGCTCGATTGTCAGCGGAACCGCGTAGCCCGCGGAGTTAAGCTCCTCGTCGGACGGATACGTCGCGAAAATTATATCGACCTGACGAGTTCCGTCCATTTGCTGGTAGATGTCGCCGGATTCGTCGGTTTCGTTATAGCCTCCCGCGTACCCGTCGCTGTTTTTCTGTATCAGCGAAGCGTATGCGTCGTGAGTAGTGTGAAAAGAAACGAAGTTATAAGTTTGCTCGTCCGTCATTCCCAAGTGCTGACGCGCGAACTCAACCGCGAGCGGTACGCACACAGTCGAGCCGTCAATACGCGGGTACGTTCCGAACTCTCTGGAGTAGCGCGGAGTTCTGTCGTCGCCCGAACCCCAATAGCCCGCGATACTCCGCTCGCCCAGCTGAAAACCGCTGCCCGCGACGATTTGCCGCCAGTCGAAACCGCGAACAGGCATAGTGTTGATACTGCTCCAACTGCCGAGTTTGTCAGGCTCACCTGATTCGATTTGGGTAAAATACTTGCCGTCGAACGTATATAATCTGTCTAAGTAGATATTCATCGTTGGCTCGCTTAATTCCCAAATTCCATAACATTCGTCCGTATAGCCCTCAAGGAAACCGCCGAAACCCACGATGTACGCGTCTAAGGTGTTTCTCAGGTCGGTTTGCCGCAAAACTCCGCCTGAGTATTGGTAAATATAACACGGGTTATCCTCGTTGTAATCGAAAGCTCCAACCGCGAAAAGCTCCGCGGCTATACCGTCGCAATCGAAGTCGTAACATCGCCGGACGTTGTCTATCTCGAACAGAAACATCGCCGCGCCGTTCTCAATCAAATAATATTTGAACGTGAAATCTTGATACGCGTCTGTGTTATCGCTAATGTCATAGTCCGCGTAGACTTCCGCGCCTGTCTCCGCGTCGTAAAACGCAAACTTCAGCAAGTCAGCGTCAACGCCGGGAGCGAGCGACGGTTTAATCGCGCGTCCTGACTGCCACTCAAACGCAATTTTGTCAGGGAGTTCCGGAGTAGGCGGCGGCGAGTATACGAACTCGGTCGGAGTAGGCTCATCTGACGGCGTAGATTCCACTGACGGCATAGGCGTCGCGATTGACGCGGTCGCGGCCGGAGTTTCTGCGTCAGCGCCATTTTTCGCCGCGCAGCCTGCAAACAACGACAGCGCGAGTAAGATAACCGATAATCGTTTCATAGTTTCCGCTCCTCTTATTTATGACTATTGACAAGTATAGCACAAACTTACGAGATTTGTCAAGTTTATATGTTGCCGCGCTTTCAGAGCATTTGCATTTGTTATTGCTTTTCAGGCGGGATTGTGATATAATGACAAAAATAACATTGATTCAGGAGGAATTTCTATATGGAACGCCGTATGAAACAGACGCAATTCACAAAGCGTGAGATATTCGACATCGTAAACGATACCCGCTTCAATCCGCATACGGGCGGACTGCACTATCCAAGACCGTTCTCGGACAGACTGGTAAAAGAGGGTAAGCTCACATTCGCCTCGCAATGGGGCGGAGGACTGGACTACGAGTTCGTTGACCCGCATACGCTTCGCTGGCTTTTCCACGGCTTTGAGTGGCGCGAGGAATACTACGAGGCTTACGAAGCCGCGGATAACGTAATTTTCTTTTTCCATTGCATTAAAGGTTCGTCGCCGCCGGAAATGCGGAGTTTCTGCGTTGACTTCAACACTAACCGTGTGATTGTGAATAACGCTCAAATCGGCAACGACGAGTACACTCCACGCGATACGTCCAATCGTATGAGCTTCGCTCAAATCGCGGGCAGAGAAGTCACCGGAGAACCTCACGAGTTTACCGATGATTTTGTCGGCAAAGTCGCCGCGTGGGAACTCGGCGGCGGTATGTGGCTTACTCACCACTATATAAACACTAAGTTTTTCCTCAACGAAATCGGCGCGGGTCCGAACCCGTTCCTGACAATAGCCGAACCGGCTCAGTACGTAAAAATTGACGCTAAGAAACAGCTTTACCTGTTCTCGTGGCGCGAGATGGCGGGGCCAGGCATTATGGGCTGGGATATTATGGACTTCAGTAGTATGACCAGTATCGGTATGTTCTACGGAATCAACGAAGCCGACCGTTTTGAGTGCTACTGCTTCACTCGCAGCGCCGGTAAGTGGCTCTCCGTTGAGGACCGCAAGCTGATGTGCAAAGAAGGTCTGTACGCCGTAATTAACAAAAAGTAATAAAACTCCGTATTTAGCCGTTTTAGCTAATATAAATAAAACGATTCGCCTTTCGATACGGACAAAATCCGCGAGCCATAAGGGCTCGCGGATTTTGACACTCTCTATTTGTCAGCTGAATCAGCTGTAGCTTCCGAGCTTTTTCAGCTCGGGAGTTTTTGCGTTCACACCGTACCGGCAGTCTAACGCGGAAATGTAAAAATGCTTGCAAATACCTCAAATTTAGAGTATACTCTTACAATAAGACTTATAAATATCGGGAGGAACACAATATGTTAATAAAAGCGTTTGAGGTTGGCGCGATTCAGACTAACTGCTATATCGTTACGGACGAAAAGACGTTGCAGTGCGCCGTAATAGACCCCGGAGCGGAAAGCGGCACGATACTGAACTACATTGACGACAATAAACTGAGCCTGACGGCGGTGTTTATCACTCACGGGCATTTTGACCACATAATGGCGGTCGAGGAACTTGTCGCGGAACACGAGATTCCCGTATTTATCCACGCCGCCGATGCTTCGGAGCTTAAAAATCTACCTAGAGTTCGCAACTACTCCGACGGCGACAAGGTTAGCGTAGGCGGGCTTACGTTTGAGGTTATCGCCACTCCCGGACACACTCCGGGCGGAGTATGTCTTATGTGCGAGGACGCGTTGTTTACGGGCGATACGCTGTTTAAGGACAGTTGCGGGCGTACGGATATGGACGGCGGCAGTATGGAGGTTCTGCTTAAATCGCTGAAACGGTTGTACGAACTTCCCGGAGATTACGAGGTCTACCCCGGACACTCGGACTTTTCCACGCTGGAACACGAACGCAAGCTAAACTACTATATGAAATATGCTGTTGACAGGGCATAACTTCCGCTACGCGGTAGAGCAAATCTCGCTGTCGCTGTTTAACCGCGCGGACGTTGAAGGTACGTCGGAGCTTAGCGGCGGCGTAGCTGTGACTACGCTGACTGTCGGCGGAGCGGTAAGCTCCGCGTCGGAGTTAGTCAGCGACATTAACGATGCTAAAGCCGTTCAGTACGCGCTGAAAATATCGTTTTACAAGGCGGCGTTGCCGCTACTGACCGAACCTCCGCCGTGGGGAGCAATCAGCGGAGTTAAGCCGGCTCAACTCGCTATGCGCGGCGCAAATCTGGAGCGCGACTACTACGTAAGCGCGGAACGCGCGGAGCTTTGCCGCGTTGCGGCTGATTACGCGCTTGCGGCTAAAGCCGCGCTTAGCGCTGACGACGTTATGCTGTATGTCGGGATTCCGTTTTGTCCTACGCGGTGCGCGTATTGCTCGTTCGTGAGCAGTTCCGTCGAGAAGTCGCTTAAACTAATCGAGCCTTACCTTGACGCGCTTAACCGCGAGATTATCAGCGTTTCCGAGCGCGTGAAAACTCGCGGCGAACGCGTAAAGGCTCTGTATATCGGCGGCGGTACTCCGACGACGCTGAATGCGGAGCAGTTAAAGCGGCTGATAGACGCGCTTCGCGAGAAATTTGATTTGTCGGACTGCGTTGAGTTCAGCGTAGAGGCCGGACGACCCGACACGATAACCCGCGAGAAAATGCTGACGCTTAAAGACGGCGGCGTTAACCGCGTCAGCGTGAACCCTCAGACAATGCGCGATGAAGTTCTGAACCTGATAGGGCGGCGGCATTCCGCTCAGGATACTCTGGACGCCTACGGGATTGTCCGCGAAGTCGGATTCAGCCGCGTGAATATGGATTTTATCGCCGGATTGCCCGGCGATACGCCTGACGGGTTTATGGACAGCGTCAATATTGGCTTAGGGCTTCGCCCGGAGAATTTGACGTTGCACACGTTGACCCGTAAACGCGGCTCCGACTTGAACGCGGAGTACGCCGTAACCGCCGAACAGCCGCTTGGAACGGAGGTTAAACAAATGCTGGACTACGCGTTCGGCGAACTTAGGCTGCGCGAATACTCGCCGTATTACCTTTACCGTCAGAAGTACAGTATCGGCGGCTTCGAGAATACCGGTTGGACGTTGCCGGGCTGCGAATGTCTGTACAATATCAGTATGATGGAGGAACTTTGCTCCGTCTACGCGTTAGGCGCGGGCGGCGCAACTAAGTTGATTACGCCTAATTCGGCAAGGCGCGTTACTCGCAGCTTCAATAAAAAATATCCTCTTGAGTATATCGCGGCGTACAACGCTCTGTGAAACACTTTGGAGATTGTCAGACCGCGTAAAAACCGCGTCATCATTAGCGCGGAGCGGCTGTCAAAATTCGGATTTGGGCATTTATATGCTTGTATGGAAAAATTTATTACAAATAAGCGATTAACAGTACTAAATAAGAGGTTGACATTCGAGAAATAATGAGTTATAATAACAGGCAATAGGAATTAAAGGGGAAAATAAAATATGCAAAAGCAAATCCTTAGCGGCAATGAGGCTGTCGCAAGAGGAGCATGGGAAGCCGGGGTTAGAGTAGCCGCGGCTTATCCGGGTACGCCCTCAACGGAAATACTAGAAAATTTGGGCGCGTTGGCGGCTTCTCCGCCCGCCGCGCTGTCAGAAGGAGATAACCTTTACGCAACCTGGGCGAATAACGAGGCAATCGCGACCGAAATAGCATTCGGAGCGGCTGTCGGAGGTTCGCGTTCGCTTACCGCGATGAAACACGTCGGAATGAACGTCGCCGCCGACCCGATTTTCTCAGGCGCGTATGCCGGAATAAACGCCGGAATGGTTATTATATCCTGTGACGACCCCGGTTGCTATAGCTCCCAGAATGAGCAGGATAACAGGTTATATGCCGCTCACGCGAAACTGATTATGCTGGAACCGTCTGACAGTCAGGAGTGTCTCGACTTTGTCAAGGCGGCGTTTGAGCTTAGCGAGCAATTCGATTTGCCCGTGCTGTTACGTATGACTACGCGCGTGTGCCACTCCAAAAGCGTCGTAACGCTTGGCGAACGTAAAGCCCGCGCCGTAAAGACTTATAACGGAGACTGGACGAAGTACGTCGTACTTCCCGTAAACGCCAGACGGCGGCATATTATCGTAGAGGAAAACCTCGCGAAACTTCGCGAAGCTTCGTATTCCAGTACGCTGAATCGCGCGGAGAATAATCCGGATACCAAAATCGGCGTCATTACCTCCGGAATGAGTTATCAGCACGCTAAAGAAGCGTTCGGCGACACCGTAAGCTATCTGAAACTTGGGATTACTTACCCGATTTGTACGAAGCTGATTGCGGATTTCTCGGAGAAGTTCGAGGAAATTTACGTGGTTGAGGAGGGTGAACCTTACATTTTACCGTCAGTTCAACTGTCCGCGACAGTTCCCGTAGTCATAAACGAACCGTTTATTCAGGGTGAGCTTGACGCGGAACGTATTCGAGCCGCCTTCGGCGTCGCGATAGTTGAGAGCGGAGTGCGGAAAGCGGAAATAACGACGTCGGCGCCGGGCAGACCTCCGGTATTGTGCGCGGGGTGTCCTCACCGAGGATTCTTCTACGCGTTAAGCAACCGAAACGGCAAATATGTCGGAGTCGGCGACATCGGGTGCTACACGCTGGGCGTTAACGCGCCGTTCAACGGTATGGACATCTGCATTTGTATGGGCAGCGGATTCTCAATACCGATTGGCTTGTCAAAAGCGCTGGAAGCGCAAGGCGATACCCGGAAAGTGTTCGGAATGCTAGGCGACAGTACGTTCTTCCACAGTGGGTTTAACTCGCTTGTAGACGCGGTACACCAAAAGGCGAACGTGTGTCTTGTCGTGCTTGACAACAGTATTACGGCTATGACGGGACATCAGGAAAACTCCGGAACCGAGAAAAACCTTATGGGTTACGAAGTTCCGAAAGTCAGCATTGAACAGATGATACTATCGACCGGACTACCGAAAGAGCGGTTGTTGATTGTCAACCCAATCGACCAAAAGCAAATGGGCGCGGCAATAGATACGGCAATCTCTAACGAAAGCGGCGTTACGGTAATAATAACAAAGTATCCGTGCGCGTTGCTGAAAGACGTTATTAAGGCTCGCGGGACTACTCATTGCGAGGTTGACCCGGAGAAGTGTGTCGGGTGCAAATCGTGTATGAAAGTCGCGTGTCCGTCGCTGGCTTTCGACGCGAGTAAGAAGAAAGCCTACGTAGCGGACACAGCGAATTGCACAGGGTGCGGACTATGCGCTCAGATGTGCAAAGTCGGCGCGATTAAGGAGGTAAAATAATGGCAAAAACTACAAACCTCTTATTTACGGGCGTAGGCGGTCAAGGTACGATTCTGACGACGAAACTTTTAAGCAACGCCTTGGTTGACGCGGGATATGACGTAAAGATGAGTGAGATACACGGAATGGCTCAACGCGGCGGTACGGTTAATACTCAGTTGAAGTACGGAGATAAGGTTTACGCTCCGAACATCGGCGAGGGTGAAGCGGACTACGTAATCGCGTTTGAGAAAGCGGAAGCGCTTAGAGCCTTGCCGTACCTGAAAGACGGCGGCGTCGTACTGACGGACGAGCGCGAGATATACTCTATGCCTGTTTTATTGGGTCAGGCGGAGTACCCTCACGGGTGGCTGAAAGAAACAGAGTACAACGTAAAAGTAATTCCGGCGTATGAAATCGCGGAGAAACTTGGCAGCGCGAGGGACAGCAACATTGTTATGTTGGGCGCGGTCAGTAAGTTGCTGGGAATTGCGGTTACTCTGCCTCCGAAATTTAACGCAAAAGCGTTTGACGCGGGAAGGGAGGCAGTATGAAGCTAATATTTAGGTATCTGAAACCGTTTTTGATTCCGGCGGCGATTTCAATCGCGCTGTTATTCGCTCAAAACATTGCCGATTTGTTTTTACCGAGGTATATGAGCCAAATCGTAGACATCGGAATTATGCAGGGCGGTGTTACGGAAGCGATTCCGGCGGCGATGAGCGCCCGCGCGATGGAGGAGTTAAGCAAATACGCTGACTTAGCCGGAGCTTACGAACATACGACTACGGCGCCGAGCGATTTCCCGGACTTTGACACGGCGCGTGACTGGGTCGTTGCGGCAGACGCGGAAACTCAGCAGAAATACTTCCGCGAGTATACGAAAGCGGTTATCGCGGTACGCGCGATACAGGCCGGAAGTCCGATACCGGAAATCAGCGAAAACGACTGGGTTATTAACGGATTGCAGTATACCCAGACAGGCGCGCAGTTCTCTCGCGATTTGTACGCGGAGATAGGCGCGAATAAGCATACGATTCAACAGCGTTCGATTTTGCAGACGGGATTGATTATGCTCGCGATAACGCTGTTCACCGCGCTGATAACGGTGCTTAACGGATTTCTAACCGCGAAAATCTCCACGGGAATCGGACGTCATCTAAGACACGACGTATTTACGAAAGTGCAGTCGTTCAGCCCGTCGGAGTTCGACCATTTCTCCACCGCTACGTTGATAACGCGCTGTACGAACGACGTACAGCAAGTTCAGATGGTCGCGATGATGGGGCTTAGAATGGTATTCTCCGCGCCGATAATGGGCGTAGGCGGAATCGTGATGGCGGTTAATACCAGCGCGACGCTTAGCTGGATTGTCGTTGTCGCGGTAATACTGCTGCTGTTATTACAGGTAGTCATATTCGGCAAGGCGATACCGAAATTCGAGATTATGCAGAAATTGCAGGACAAACTAAACCTTGTAACCCGCGAAACGCTTACGGGTATGATGGTTATACGCGCGTTCGGCAACGAGGAACGCGAACTTGGCAGATTTGAAGAAGCTAACCGCGAGATTCGCGATACGAACCGCTTCGTTCAGCGTTTGTTCGCTATTATGCAACCGACGATGAACTTCATAATGGGCGGTACGACGCTGGTGGTAATATTCCTCGGTTCTCAACTGGTCGCGGCGAACAATTTGCAAGTCGGTCAGATGATGGCGTTTATGCAGTACGTAATGCAGATAATAATGTCGTTCCTTATGATTGGAATGATGTTTATGATGATACCGCGGGCGTTGGTTTCCGCGAAACGCATACAGGAAGTATTAGGCAAGGATACCTCTATTCACGATAAGCCGGAGGGCGAGCTTCAAACCCTCGGCGGCAGAGCGATAGGCGAACTTGCGTTCAATAACGTCAGCTTCAAATATCAGGACGCTGAGGCGTGCGTTTTAGAAAACATATCGTTTACCGCGAAATCGGGTGAAACGATTGCGTTTATTGGCTCGACCGGTTCGGGCAAATCGACGCTGATTAACCTGATTCCGAGATTCTACGACGTCACGGACGGCTCAATTACTCTTGACGGCGTTGACATCAGAGATATTTCCGTACACGAGCTTCGCAACAATCTTGGTTACGTGCCGCAGAAGGGTATTCTGTTCAGCGGTAACATTGAATCCAACCTCAACTTCGGCAAAGAGGACGCGACCGTGGAAGAATACCGCGAATCCGTTAAGGTCGCGCAAGCGGAGGACTTCGTATACGCCGATAAGGACGGATTGAGAACGGAAATCGCTCAAAGCGGCGATAACGTATCCGGCGGTCAGAAACAGCGTCTGTCAATCGCCAGAGCGTTAGTGAAGAAACCTCCGATATACATATTCGACGACAGTTTCTCCGCGCTGGACTTCAAAACCGACGCGGCGCTTAGACGCGCGTTGCGCGAGTATACCGGTTCCGGTTCGGCTACGGTGCTGATTGTCGCTCAGCGTATAAGTACGATAATGAACGCTCACCAGATTATAGTGCTGGACGCGGGAAAAATTGTCGGTAAGGGTACGCACGCTGAACTGCTTAAAACCTGCGAGGAATATCGTGAAATTGCGGAAAGTCAACTGTCAAAGGAGGAATTGCAATAATGGGACCAGGACCAGGTGGCGGAGGACCTCCCGGACGGAGGTTCACAAATGATAAACCGAAAGATTTCAAAGCGGGTATCGGAAAAATAATGGGATACCTGAAGCCGTTTCGCGCAAGGCTTATTGTAGTATGGATAATATCGGCTCTGTCGGTTGTAATGAGCCAGTTTGTACCGATGATACTGGCGGGAGTAACGAACGAATTAGCGGTAGCGGTTCAGATTCGGGCCGGAGCGGCAGATGTTCCTGCGGCGAATCCGGGTTGGTTTATTAACAAGTTGACGGAAATGTACGTTAATGTGTTCGGCGCGAACATAGACGCTTCCGGAATTAATTTCGCGGTGATAAACAGTACGTTACTGCTGATTTTGGTATTGTACATAATTTCGATGGCGTTCGGATACGCGCAGGGATTTTTGATGACGCGCGTAACGACTACAATCGCGTACAATCTGCGTAACAACATACTGAAAAAGATTAACAGCTTACCCGTAGGGTTTTTCCACTCGATGACTCACGGAGAGGTACTAAGCCGCATAACGAACGACGTTGATACGCTTAGTCAGAACCTTACGCAAAGCCTTAACCAGATAATCACGACGGTTACGACTTTGATAATGGTAATGGTAATGATGATAACCATTAGCTGGCGGTTAATGCTAATCGCGCTGCTGATGATACCCGCGTCCGCGCTGTGTACGCTGTTTATGGTTAAGGTGTCGCAGAAGTATTTCCGCGCTCAGCAGAAATTACTGGGAACGGTTAACGGGACGGTTGAGGAAATCTTCAGCGGACATACGGTAATCAAGGCGTTCAATGGCGAAGCTCGCGTAACCCGCGATTTCGACAAGAACAACGACGACCTCTACAATACCGCGTGGAAAGCTCAGTTCCTGACCGGAATGATGATGCCGATGATGAACCTTGTCGGAAACCTCGGTTACGTCGCGGTGTGTATGTACGGCGCGTATATGACGACGCAGGGCATAATGAACGTCGGCGATATTCAGGCATTTATTACGTACATCAGGAGCTTCACTCAGCCGATTACGCAGCTCGCGCAAATCTCCAGTCAGCTTCAAAGTACTGCGGCGGCGGCGGAGCGCGTATTTGAGTTCCTCGGTCAAACTGAGGAAGAGGACGTTGATACTCAGTTCAATGTTAACGACGACCCGATTCGCGGCGGCATTGAATTTGAACACGTCAAATTCGCGTATGAATACGTCGAACCCGTGGACGAAGACGACGAGTTAGAGGAAATGAAGAAGAAACTGGAAGAAAAGTTCGGGAAGAAAGGCGGCAGAGGTAAACCGCCCGGAGGATTCCCGATGGACGATTTCAATAAGAAGAAAAAGGTTAAAAAACTCGCGGGTTACGAGGACGAGGATAACGAACCGGCTAAGAAAAAATCCGGCGAGCCTGTTATCCACGATTTCAGCGCGATTGTCAAAGCGGGTCAGAAGGTCGCGATTGTCGGACCTACGGGCGCGGGTAAAACCACGATGGTTAAACTGCTGATGCGGTTCCACGATATTCAGGAAGGCTCGATTAAGGTTGACGGACGCGACATAGCGCGGTACGCCAGACGCGATTTACGGCAGGATTTCGGAATGGTGCTTCAGGATACGTGGCTGTACAACGGCACGATAATGGAGAACATTCGCTACGGTAAACCTGACGCGACCGACGAGGAAGTAATACGCGCGGCGGAGGCGGCTCAGGTTGACCACTTCGTGAGGACGTTGCCGGACAGCTACAATATGGTGCTTAACGAGGAAACGACTAACGTGTCGCAAGGTCAGAAGCAACTTCTGACAATCGCGAGAGCGATACTCGCTAACTCGAAAGTTCTGATTTTGGACGAAGCTACAAGCTCGGTTGATACGCGCACCGAGATTCTGATTCAACGCGCTATGGACAATCTGCTGGAGGGCAGAACGAGCTTCATAATCGCTCACCGGCTTAGTACGATTCGCAACGCGGACTTGATTTTGTGTATGAAAGACGGCGACATCGTTGAGCAGGGCAATCACGAGGAACTAATGCAAAAGGGCGGATTCTACGCTCAACTGTA
>JAISKY010000230.1 GCA_031260745.1 Oscillospiraceae bacterium | reverse complement strand
CCCTTACGGAGCTTGACGACGCGGCAATTTATTTCAGTTCCGGCACGACCGGATTCCCGAAAGCGATTCTGCATAAGCATCTATCGCTTGTCACCGCGTGCGAGGTAGAGCAAGCTCACCACTCGCAAACCCGCGAGGATATATTCCTGTGCATTCCGCCGCTGTATCATACGGGCGCGAAAATGCACTGGTTCGGCAGTTTGATTTCGGGCGGCAAGGCGGTTATACTGCGCGGAACTCGCCCGGATTGGATAATCGAAGCCGCGTCTAACGAGCGCGCCACTATCGTTTGGCTGCTCGTACCGTGGACTCAGGACATTCTGGACGCAATCGACAGCGGCGATATTAAGCTGGAGGAACATACTCTGTCGCAATGGCGGCTTATGCACATCGGCGCTCAACCTGTACCGCCGAGCTTAATTAAGCGTTGGAAATCTAAGTTTCCGTACCACGATTACGATACGAACTACGGACTTTCGGAGAGTATCGGACCGGGCGCGGTTCATCTTGGCGTGGGAAATCTCGAAAAAGTAGGAGCAATCGGCAAAGCCGGATTCGGCTGGGAAACGAAAATAACCGACGAAAACGGCGTTGAGGTCAAGCGCGGCGACGTCGGTGAGCTTTGCGTTCGGGGCGGCGGCGTTATGACGTGCTACTACAGAGACCCGGAGGCTACGGCTGCGGTACTTACCAACGACGGTTGGCTTAAAACCGGCGATATGGCGATGGAGGACGAGGACGGTTTTATATTCCTTGTTGACCGTAAAAAGGACGTAATAATCACAGGCGGCGAGAATCTGTATCCCGTGCAGATTGAGGACTTTTTGAGGACTCACGACGCTATAAAGGACGTGGCGGTAATAGGTATTTCCGACGAACGGCTCGGTGAAATCGCCGCCGCGGTAATTGAGCTTAAATCCGGAGTGAAATGCTCCGAAACCGACATAAACGAGCATTGCAAAGGTCTGCCGCGCTATAAACGTCCGCGTAAAATCATCTTCGCCGACGTTCCGCGCAATCCGACCGGAAAAATCGAGAAACCTAAGCTTCGCGAGAAATACGCCGGAGGCAGTGTAGTAGAAATGCAAGTAAATCGTTAGGTCATAAGCCGCGGCAGACTGTAATTTTTGATTGACAAATCCGGCTGAATGGCTTATAATTGGGAAAATACCTGATTGCAAGGAGGAGGAGGACGCTATGACTAATCCTGTGTTGGACGCGATTAAGAACAGGCGCAGTACGCGGCAGTTTACGGAGGAGCAAGTAAGCCCGGAGCAGCTTGACATTTTGCTGGACGCCGCAATTTGGGCGCCTAGCGGAAGTAACAGTCAAAGTTGGAGGTTTACCGCGATTCAAAAACCGGATATTCTGCTCAAACTAAACGAGCTTGTGCGCGAGGGCTTTTTGTATCGCTACGAACCTGACGATGATTATCCCAGCAAGAAGTTCGCGAAAAACGCCGCCGAGAATGAAAAGTACAATTTCTATTACCACGCTCCGACACTGATAATCTCGTCAAACGTCGGAGGTTACGCTAACGCGCTTGCGGACAGCGCTCTCGCGTTGGAGAATTTGTTCCTCGCGGCGGAGTCCATCGGGCTTGGAACTTGCTACATTAATCAGCTTCACTGGTTGGAGAACGACGAACCGATTCGGGAGTACCTCGCGGAGCTCGGAATCCCTCGCGACCACGTAATCTGCGCGTCCGCGTCGGTCGGGAATATTAAAAGTCCAAGTCCGGCTCCGGAACGCAAACCGGACACGATTTCGATAATACGATAAAAATTTATTGTAAAACGATAAATTTTACTTGACAAACGGAAAATTCTGTTGTATAATGCCTTCATTAACTAATGGAGGCATTTTTATGAGCCACAAGGACATTTATGTCAGAATTAGAGCCGCCGTTGTAATCGCGTTTGTTTGTATTTTGATGATTTACACAATCACAATGATACTCGGTATGGAACAGCTTACGCTGGACGAGGAAGCTCCAATACGAGTAACCGCGTGGTTATTTATTGCGCTGGGTACGGCCGTACCGTGTCTGTTCGCGCTGTACTTTGCGTGGATGATTTCCGTATTTGTTAAACGCGACAAGAGCTTTTCGCTGTATACGGCGAAAATGCTGAAAAATATATCTAACTGCGCGCTTATAGACGCGTTGTACTTTTTGGCGGCGAATGTTGTGATGTTTGTTCTTAATTACAATCACCCGGGAATAGCGTTGATTTCGCTTGCTTTGATATTGCTTGCGCTTGCTATTGGGATAGCGTTCGCCGCGCTTGCGAGGTTCGTACAAAAGGCGGCTGACTTGCAGGAAGAGAGCGATTTGACGGTATGATAATAATCAATATTGACATTATGCTTGCCAAACGTAAGATGAGCGTTACGGAGCTTTCGGAGCGCGTAGGGATAACGCTTGCTAATATGTCACTGCTTAAAAACGGTAAGGTTAAGGCGGTCAGACTCGCTACGCTAAGCGCGTTGTGCAAGGCGCTTGACTGTCAGCCCGGCGACCTTCTGGAATACAGGGAGGACGAAACCGATGAGCAGGACGATTAAACGTATGTCCGCGGTTGTGTATATTATCGGGTGCGCGATTGCGGCTTTTCTGGTGATTGTATATTTCTTCGGCTCGGAGGAGCGCGACTTTAACACGATGCTGAACTATAACGACCGCGACCGCGCGTATGTCGCGCTGGTAATCGGGTTCGTGCCGATGTTACTGGCAAGCGCGGCGTTCTATAACCTTAACTTCGGCAAGGAAACCGAAAAGCCTAAGCACCGCTTGCGGTTCCTGCTAATAATGATTCCGGTGATAGTATGCGGAATACCGACCGCGATAATTGTAGGAGCGCTTGCCGTCGGATATTTCAATATGTTCGTATCGAAAATCCGAGAATTTGTAATATAACGCAAAACTAAACGGCTGTGACACGCCAAACCGTGTCGCCGCAAATAA
>JAISKY010000200.1 GCA_031260745.1 Oscillospiraceae bacterium | reverse complement strand
TTCCGATTTCCGTTGACGCATTGAGAGCGTCCGTAGTCGTGCGTCCGGAAAAGCTCTCTGTCGCCAAAATCGGAACGGTCACAACGCCGCCCTCAAAAACCGCGCGTTTGTCCTCGTAGTATTTATCGCCGTCTTTATATTTTTTGTTGTACTCGTCCAAACTCACGCCGAATTTGCTGTTATCCTCCCCGGCGATTTCCCAGCCTGTGTTCCACGAATTGAACAAGCCCTCGAAGTAGTACCGTTTCACTCCGTAGAGTTCATTATACGTCCAACTTCGGTTGTATTGCCCGTAGCTGTCCGTCGCCATAAGGCGTAACGTATCGTTGCCGGAGAATCCGAGTTTGTCTGCGCTCTGTACTGTCGTGACGCTCTTGACGTAGTTAACAAGCTCCGGTACTGTTACGCCGCGAGCTTCGCAGTATTGCGTCGTCGGATAATTGTCCGTACTGCTGATATAGTAGTTAGTTCCGTTAGCTTGTCCGTGGGAGATTTCCTTCAAATCGCCGAGCGGAATGACTTTCATCAGTACGTTCTTGCCCTCTGCGTTCTTAGCGTAGAAAAATACGTTTTCAGCCTTAGCCGATTCCGTTGTTTTCGCCGACGCCGGGACGATAAAAAGCCCTGCAATCAGCGCGGCGGATAGGATTGTTGATAGTAATCTCTTTTTCAAATTTTGTCACTCCTAAAATAGTTCTGTTTATATTTCAACTCGTTTGTCGCGGCGGTTTACGTCCCAAAGCGTAATACCATACCGGTACTCGCTATGGCGTTCCGTCTTGCTTAATTTTTCAAGATATGTAAGGACTTTTGATGTGTCCGCTTCACTACCGCAATCCTGTGCGATAATTGCGGCGGCTTCGGTTGTCGGGTAGATTTGCTCCGAGCGAACATCGTCAAAATACGCCGTTTCGGGATAGTAACCGGATAGCCACAAGTAGTTGTTCAAAGCGTAAAATCCGGTTCCGTCCCATCTGGGCTGAAACTCACGCCCGAAAACGTCGCGGGATACGCGCTCCGCAAGGCTGTCGCGGACGTTCACGAAAGAGGCGATACAGCAGTGACTGCGGCTCATCTGCATCAGTTTCGCAAGGCTGCCCTTGCCGGACGCGGCGGGAGTAATTGACGCGAACACAAGGTCAAAAGCGCGTTCAAAACCGGCCTCCGCAATGTCCAGCGCGAGGAAATCACAACGTCTGAACGTAGCGTTCCCGTTGTCGGAGTTTTGCCTGACGGCGTAGTCGATGAATTTTGCCGAGATGTCGAACCCAACGGCAAACTTAACTGTCTTTGCGAACTCCGTAACGAACAAACCCGGGCCGCACCCTACGTCAACAACGCTCTCGTTTTCGCCCAACAGCTTGCGGTTACGCAGGAACGACGCGGTAAATTCCACACGCTCCCGCATATTAGTTTTGCCCTTGCCGCCGTCCAAATCGCCGAGCCAGTTGCCCGCGCAGTCGTTCCACTTCTCCGCAGTTGAACCCGAACGGTGAGCGAATCCGCGCGTTTCCCACAAGTTCAAGAAATATTCTGTCTGTTCGTTCATTGCGCCTCCGTTTAATTTTGCTTATTTGCTAAAAATGTATTGACATCATACGAATGTTGATGTATAATATCATTACAATATATTTTCGAGGTGATAATTATGTCTGAAAGTACAAATCTTAATATCCGAATTGACAAAGACCTGAAAACGCAAGCGGAAAGAGTGTTCGGCGAACTTGGTATGAACCTCACAACCGCGGTTACTGTTTTTGTCCGTCAGTCTGTACGCGAAGGTAGAATACCGTTCGAGATTACACTCGGCGAACCGTTGAACAACATTGCCGACCGGGGACGCGATGCTTTGCGGCAAATACGCAAGGAATCGGAGAAACGAGGTTTCTTGTCGGACGACGAAATTGAAACCGAAATACAAGCCGCGAAAGCGGAAACTCGTGTCGCCGTATGAACCGGCGAGTTGTTCTTGACACTAATATCATTGTGTCCGCGATGTTCGCGAGTAATAGTAATCCGTATCGAATACTTGATTTGGCGCTGTCCGGCGCAATTGAGTTTTATTTCAGCGAGCCGATTTTTAAGGAATATAAGGAAGTCTTATTCCGCCCTAAGTTTGATTTTGCCGTTGAGCGGATAGAAGTTGTACTGAACAGCTTGCGTAATGTCGGCAACGTAGTAATGCCGATACCGAGCGCGTTCGCTATGACCGATGAAACAGACCGCAAGTTTTACGACGCGGCGTTTTGTTGCGGAGCGGCGCTTGTGACTGGAAATATCAAACATTATCCGAATGAACCGTTTATTATAACTCCCGCTAACTTTTTAGCAGACTCTGAGGCGTAAGCTGCATATCGCTCTAAAACCAACGCTTTTTGTTCGGGTGTAATTTCAGAATCCGGGTCGAACATACCTCCGCCAATACCGTTGACGATACCCGCGCCGTAAGCCCAAGTCAGAGCGGCGCTGTTTTCTTCGCTGAACGGCGTTTCGTTATTCACGGTAGGCGAACCCTCCAAACGATAAATCAGGCTTACAAATTCGGCGCGTGAAACAGATTTGCTTACCCTCGGCGAGAGCGCAACGTAGTCTAATTCGTTACCGTCAGCGTCGAACGACTGAACGGTCAGAGAATCGCCGTCCACGCTGATTATCTCGTAATTGGAAATGTTGTAAATCGTGCGCTCCGCGTAGGTTTCATCGGCAGAATCGTAGAATTTCATTCCGGAATTCCCCATAATTTGCGTAATGCCGTCCTCGTAGTCCGGCGCTCCGCCCGTAAGCGGTTTCAGCCGCGAATAGACGTGCTGATGACCGACCAACATCAGCGATACGCCGTATTTCTCGAACAGAGGAATCCAATGTTCGCGCGCGGTCACGCCCGTTGTGTCGCTGTGTACGGGATATAGTGGAACGTGCGTCAGCACGATTTTCCACACCGCGTCCGAGCTTGCTAAATCGAGCGCGACCCAAGCGTCGAGCGCGTCAAGCTGCTTGTCGGTCAACTTCTGCTCACCGGAAAACACCCACGAATTTACAATTGTGACGTGGACATTGCCGTAATCGAACGAGTAAAATTCTTCCTCAAAGCCCTTTGGTCCGTTGCGCGGAAGTGTAAACGTGTCAAGATATAACTCCGGTTTACCGCTCAAAAAGTTCGATTCGTGATTGCCGTTTGTAGGCAGGAGCGGAATCCGCGAGAATACGGAGGTTGCCGCGTCGAGGAACGCCGCCCACTCCGACGTACTGATTCCGCTTTCCACTATATCTCCGGCTTGCAAAGCGAACGCAAGTCCGGGATTATACGATTATGCCGCTTCGATTAGCTTACCCCATTCGGCAAAGTCAATCGCCGCGCTCTGCGTGACTTGAACGTCGCCGAGGAACATAAACGAAAAGCTGTCCGCGTTGCGCTCAGCGGTAGTGAACGACTGCTCCACGCTCCAAACATCGCCGGAGCCTACGCTGTACCAATATGTTGTTCCGGGAGCTAATCCCGTGAGCGTCGCCGTGAACCTAACACCGGCCTCGTCCATCGCGCTCGCGTTTGGTACGCGCTCGGCGGCGGCTTGCTCCGCGTCCGTCAGAGCTTTGTCCGTCGAGTAACGGATATAACCCTCGGTCGCGGTTTCAGCGTCAATCCACGTTACGGTCATAGATGTTGAAGTGTTGTCCGTCCACGACAGTATAACCCTACTCGGAGCGTCAGCCGCAAACGCGGTAATGTTAAACGCGCAAATCAGAATTAGGAGTAGAGCTACTAAGCGGAATCTCCCGATTTTTCTGTAATTCATATACATTTTGCTTGTCCTGTTACAAAGTTATTTCGGATAAAAATAATCCTACGCGTCTAAGTCACCGAAGTATCTACCGAAAATCCGGTCCGAATATGCTTGCATATCGCGGCGGTACTCGTCGTATCTTTGCAGCAAGTCCGTACCGTGCGGCGTCAATTCACAGCCGCCGCCGAATCTGCCGCCCTGACTGCGAACTATAAGCTGAAAACCTAATTGACTCTCAGCGTTTCTTACGAGCTTCCAACCCTTTGAGTACGACATCTTCATCTTAGCGCAAGCCGTTTTTATCGAACCGAGTTCAGCCGTCAGCGTAAGCATACGGTAGATACCCGGTCCGAAAAACCCCGATTTACGCACCAGCCATAGCTTCTGCCCGGAGGATAACTCCGGCAGATAGTCATTGTCCTCGTCGAAGTCAGAAACAGTTTCCGTTTCAAGACCGGTATCGAGTTCCGAATCATATTCTGTATTGAAATACACGGCTTTTAACCGCATCACAGCGGCTTCATTCGGTATGTCCATAGTTTTACACTCCGTAATTTTTGAACATCTGAGCGCACTGCGCTCTGGTTGTGGTTCCTTTAGGCAGGAGATAGTCAATACCGTCATAACCGGTTGAACCGTTAATCAGCTTAACGCCGTTCGCCCACGTCAGGGGTTCAACACCATAGCTTGACGTATCACCGGAATCGGGGAACACGGACAAATCGCCTTTAGCCGATAAATCGCGTCCTTTGTGCTTCGCGTAGCGATAGAACATCGCGGCAATCTGTTCGCGCGTGATTGACAGCTCCGGACTAAACGTTTGTATGTCGGACGCCGACCCGTCGCCGGTGCCGGTAGTAATTCCGGCATCGAACGCCCAACTAACCGCCGCGGACAGCGGAGTGCCTTTGGTTACGTCGCTGAAATTCCTATACGATGTAACAGCCGGCTTGCCGTCCAAGCGGTACAGCGCGGTAATGAACATCTCCCTTGTCATAGGCGCGTCCGGCGCAAACAAGCCTTTGCCTTGCTCGTCGAACAGCCCCGCGCCCATAACGTACTCGACCGCCGCTGTGTACCAAGTGTCGGGAACGTCAGACCACGCTCCGCCCGGAGCTTCCGGGTTCGCCTCTGTGCCGCTCGATTTCAGCGTCAGCGTCACGACACCTGCGTCGGTATATCCGTCCTTGACCGCTCTGGCGGTCATTGTCACCGTTCCGCTCGGAAACGCGGATTTAGGTACGATTACAGCGGTATCGCCGTAAGGCGAGGTCGGCGTGTAGCTCGGCGAGATGAAATTGTGGTTGTAGAGTATCGTAGCGCCCTCGGTAGAGCAGTTGAATTTGATATAATAGTTATCGCCCGCGTCGGTCATTACGGCGGTCGGAGCGGCAACCTTACCGAGCGAGCTTACCGAAACTCCCGCTTTTAACCTAATATTCGCCGTCCAGTACCGCGTATCGTTTGCGGTGGAAACCTTGTTGAAAAGCTCGTCCTTTGTCATCGGCTTCATTACGCGCATTGTACGCTGATTATCGAGCAGTCCCTTACTTTGCCAGTAACCCTCCATATTGTAATCGCCCGCGGCAAACTTCTCGTCGGTGTTGATATAACGCTGACTGAACGCTCTGACGGACAAAACGAATGTCGCGGGTTCGCGGCTTTCCCAGACAGCGTTTACGTCTTTGTAATCTTGTTTCGCAAAATCCCACTGCTCATAGAGAGCAGGAAAGTTCCAACGCTCAACTCCGTA
>JAISKY010000167.1 GCA_031260745.1 Oscillospiraceae bacterium | reverse complement strand
ATACGATATAGCATCGTGTGTTGCCGAGCATCGTATGCGATGTAGCGTCGTGTGTTGGCGAGCCTCGTATTCGAAGGATCGTCGGGAGTTTGATAGCCACGAACTCGAATTGTCGTCGTGTGGAGGCGAGGGGGTTTGCGAAAAGATAGCCGGAGCGCAAATGCTCCGGCTATCGACACTTTACGTTAACAAGTCCGGGTTTATTCCGGAACGTACGGTAGCAGAGCGATTTGTCTGGCGCGTTTGATAGCCTCGGCAAGCTCACGCTGGTGCATAGCGCACGTACCCGTAGTGCGGCGCGGCAAAATCTTATAGCGTTCCGAGAGGAAACGCCTGAGCTTTGCGGTGTCCTTGTAGTCAATGTGCTTGGACTTGTCCGCGCAGAACTGGCAAACCTTATGGCGACGGCGAGGTCTGCCGCCTTCCTGACCTCCGCGGTCGTTACGGTTATTGCGGTATTCGCCGCGTGGCTCACGGTTCTCTCGCGGAGCGCGCGGAGCGTCCGGTGAGCGCGGCGCGTCAGAAGTACGCGGAACTTCGGGAGCGCGTACTTCGGTTTTTACTTCAGTGTTCTCGTTTTCCATATTAGGTAATTCTCCTTAAATTTCAATCATTCCCTAAAAAAGGGTTCATTTTACGCCGTTAAAACGGCAATTCGGGGTCGTCAAGTTCCGTAAACGCCGAATCCTGTACGGGAGCCTGCGGCGGTGCCGGAGGCGCGGGCGGAGCGGTATTCCTCGGAGCTTGCGGAGGCGCGTAACTGCCGTCCTGCGGAGCGTTGTACGCGTTATCCTGCGGAGCTACGGGCGGTAACGCCGGATTTTCTTCGGCGTAGTTACTGTCGTTCCCGAAGCTGCCGGCGTTGTTCGGCGGGTAGGTGTTATAGCCCTGACTGCTGTAATTACCGCTTTGAGAACCGCCGCCGTAGCCGCTCTGGTTATTGTCATAACCCTGATTCCCGCCGCTGTAACCGCCGCCTTGATTAGAGCCGTAACCGCTTTGAGCGGCATAGCCGCCGCCTTGATTTCCGCCGTAGCCGCTTTGAGGTCCCTGACTGCTGTAGCCTCCGCCGTAGGAACTCATTCTGGCTTCTTCAGCCTGACGCGACTCACCGAAATAAACTGTATCCGCGACGATTTCCGCGCTTCGGCGCTTCTGACCTTCTTTATCCGTCCAGTCACGGATTTGATGCCGTCCAAGCACAATCGCCATCTTACCCTTGTTAAAATTACGCGAAATAAATTCCGCTGTGTTTCGCCACGCAACGACGTCAATAAAATCCGTCTGTCTTGCTCCGGTTTCACGGTCTGCGAAATCTCTGTCCACCGCGACCGTAAAGCTAACTACGGGCGTTCCGGTCTGAGTCGTTCGCAATTCCGGGTCGCGAGTCAGCCGACCCATAACCACGATGTGGTTTAGCATAATTTTCCTCCTGCGGCTATACTGCCGTCTTAGTCACCAAAGAACGCATTACGCCGTCTGTAATTCCGAGTACGCGCTTCAATTCTGCCGGAAAATCGTGACCAGATGTGAATTTCAACAACACATAGTAGCCATCGGACATATCGTTTATCTGATATGCCAATCTACGCTTTCCTATCAAGTCCTGCTCCGTCAAGGTTCCGTTGGCTTCAACGAGCGCCTTGAACTTTTCCACCAGAGCCTGTAGTTCTTCCTCGCTTTTTGTCGCGTCGAGGATATACATCAGCTCATAGTCTGTCTGCTGTTTTTCCAAATTTTTGTACCTCCCTATGGACATATGACCGATTATTTTCCAACCGGTAAGGATATTTTACGCTGTACGCGCATTAATCAATATTTTACACCATTTTCTCTGAATTGTCAAGACTTTTTTACCATAAATCCGCGGCGGAGCAAATGCTGTTGACTTACGGCAAAACTTGTGTTATCATTAAGACAAATTTATTAACGCAAATTCGGGAATTATTTTGATAATAAAGCGAAAACTAATACAATAGTTGCGGTTTTAGATATGCAGAGTTATAACTCTGTAAAATAACATCTAAGGAGAGCGGCAATGAAAAAAATATATCTTGCGGGTGGGTGTTTTTGGGGCGTACAAAAATATATCTCGCTGATTCCAGGCGTAGTAAAAACCACCGTCGGTTACGCCAACGGGACAACGGAGGCTCCGACGTACGAGGACGTATGCGCTCGCGATACCGGGCATTCGGAAGCCGTCGAGATTACCTACGATGAAAATGCTTTGCCGCTTACCCGGCTTCTAGATTTGTACGCTGACGTCATCAACCCCACATCTGTTAATCGTCAAGGCGCGGACGTCGGAACGCAGTACCGCACCGGCATTTACTATACGGATGAAGCCGACGCGGCGATTATCCGAGGGTGGCTGACGTTGCTTGGGGAAAGCCTTAGTAAACCTGTTGCCATTGAGTGCGAACCGATTCGTCAGTTCTATCCTGCCGAAGAATACCACCAGAATTATTTGGACAAGAATCCTAACGGATATTGCCATATACCAAAATCAAAATTTGAGAGCGCGCGCCGTTCCGGAAACGTCGGAGTTAGCGTTTCGGA
>JAISKY010000152.1 GCA_031260745.1 Oscillospiraceae bacterium | reverse complement strand
CTGAAGCTTTGCGCGCCTACTTTACCGAACTGATGTCGCAAAAAAGCGGCGTTGTGGAGTATGTCGTTCGCGAGTTCACACGAACCTATAAAGCGAAGTCCGACAACGAGAATTACGAGCGCGAGTTGCAAGCTCGGTTGTCAAAATCTCAGCGGCAACGGCAACGCTACTTGGATATGTACGCCGACGAGCTGATTACTCGCTATGAACTGCGTTCGCAGGTTTCGACATTCAACGCGGAAATAGAGAAGTGCGAGAGCGAGTTACGGCTGACGTCCTATAACCTCAGCAAGGGCGACCAGCTTGAGGAGATATTGCAACGCACGTTCCGAACCGTCGCGGACGTTGTATCAATGGAGACTCTGACGAACGCTCAGCTGAAGCAGATAGTAGAAAAAATCGTTGTTGATTGCGACGGCGGTGTCAACATTTACCTCAAGTTGTTTGGTGAAATCGGGCTGGACGAAACAGTTCTAATTCGTAACGACCGTACACTCCGTTCTTTTGATTACCTGTTGCGCTTGCCATAGCTCCGCTTTGTACTTTCCTCGCGGCAACGCCCATCAGTCCGCCCGCCATAAAGCCGGACGCTCCGTTGCCGCCGCTACTGCCGTTTGCTCCATTTGACCCGCTTGTTCCGGCAGAGCCGGACGCTCCGCTTGCGCCGCGACCGGAGAACCCTCCAAACGGATTCTTGCCGGACGACACCGCGCGAGCCGCGATTATCATCTCCGACATCATCGAGCCGCCCGTGTGACCTACGTTCACGCCCAGCGCGGACATAAAACTGTCAATCTTCTGGCTGATTTTCAAGAACGCTATCGCGCACAAAAACCAGATGAACAAATTTCCCGACACGGCTTCCTTGCCGTTCGCGGCGACCTGTGCCTCAACGTCGCTGTCGGACAGCGCGAACACCGTTACCCGCAAAAGCAGGATAACAAAAAAAGCGACTATAATAGCCGCCGCAAACGATTGTTTCGATTTCATTTACTCATATTCTCCTTATTATATCGACAGCGGATTTGCCAAGAACGTCCCGACCATTGACGTGAACAACCGCAGGCACCACGCGTTCATCAAAAGCAGGAAAATCTGCCCGCCAAACATTCGACACCAGCTTTTGAAGATGTTCGATGTGCTTTGCGACGCTCCGAGCGCGAACGCTACCGGAGCCGTAAATACTAACACTCCGAGCAGAACGTAACGCTCCGCCGCCTCGAACAGCAGTTTCAGATAATTCCACGCGAGAATCAGCAAGATTACGAGCGCGATTAACGAGACCGCTCCGCTCGACAGTACGCCTAACACTACGAGGATAACCGAGTTGAAATCGGCGAAATTCAGCGGCGGCAGCGCGGATGTCATTATCCAGTCATACGGCGTGCCGCCGATTTTGAGTGCCAAATCCACAATGTCGTCGGCAAACAGCGCCATTATAATGAACAGGACTGACCGTAAGCTCAGCTTAATCGGGTCCTCCGCCTCAATCCCGATACCCAGTCCGAAGTTGCGGAACAACTGCCACACCCAGTTAAGCAGGATTATCCCCAACGCGAGCGCGGTGAATATCTGATACATCGTTTCGGCGGCGGAGAAGTACCTAGTAAACACCGTCATATCACAGCCGAGCGCTCCGAGCACCGAGTTAGTAATCAAGTCAAGCCCGTACATTACCTGCTCCGCAAGCCACTCCACTATTCCGACTAATATTCCCATCTGCTCCTCCTACGGCGTCCATTGACCGCCGCTGAAAAACGGGGTAATATAGCTCATTATGAAGCCCAGACCGTTAAGAATTGCCCACGTTATTACTATCCGCTTAATCCACGTGCGGCTTTCCTCAACGGTTTTACCGCTCTTTGAAAAGTTCATCAGCAGGAGCGCGACCGATGCCGTGACTATCGCGGCGATAGTCGATATTAGCAGGATTTGGTTGTACACGTCTTTCATAATCTCGGCGGCTTTAGCCCAGACCGTATCTGCGGCTAATGCCGGAGTTACAAGTACCGCCGACAAGCTTACCGATAGAAACGCGGTGTAGAGCGTCTTTCCGATTCCGTGTCGCGCCTTGTGTTTCGTTATTTTGTTTTCTTTCATTTGAACCTCCGATTTGTAATTTTGGCAACGAAAAAATCGCCCTCACAAGCGACTTCAGTTGCGTATTTGATTTTTTGTACAGCTTTCAACGCTAACATCATAACACATATTGATTTACCTGTAAAGAGCAAAAGCGCGCCAATTTAGCGCATTTTTGCGCCAATTTAGCGCTGGTTTTTATATTATTTTTATTGACAACCGGTTTATTGTGATATATAATGTGTATGGTGATGTGTATAACGTATAATCTTGAAAGGAATGTGAACTATGCGTACTAATATTGTAATTGATGAAGAACTTATGCGTAAGGCTATGGAGCTTTCCGGAATTGGCAGCAAAAAAGAAGTCGTTAACACCGCGATTTCAGAATTCGTTGCCCGGCGTTCGCGCCGCGACCTAATGGATTTACGCGGGAAAATCACGTTTGCGGACGGGTACGACTACAAGACCGCGCGTGAGAGGAATCCCCAATGATACTTGTAGATACATCTGTTCTAATTGGATTCCTCAAAGGTCAGTCGGACAAAAAAGTAATGCTGTTTGAGTCGGTATTGGAACGTGATATACCATTCGGTATTTCGCCGTACACCTATCAGGAAGTATTACAGGGCGCGAGAGATGATGCGGAATTTACACGTTTGAGGGATTACTTGTCTACTCAGACGATATATTACCTGCCGAATGAACTCGCAAGCTATGAACTCGCGGCTAAAATATTCTTTGATTTGCGCCGTAAGGGTACTACTGTACGCGGAACACTTGACGTATTGATTGCGTTAACCGCGATTGAACACAATTTGATTTTGCTTCACAATGACCGTGACTTTGACGCTGTTGCCAAGCTTACACCGGAATTGAAAATATTAGAGAGTATTTAGATTTCTAAATACTCTCTATATTTGGTTTAGTTGTTACGTCCATTTTGGCGCGTCTCCTCGTATAACACCTTGACCCAACGCAGTTTTATGCCGTCCGGGTACTTGTCCGGCGTTGTTCTCGGACGTGACGGCACATTCCAACCGTTAGGGCTTGACTGCGTTTCACCGTCAAGCGTGAACCCCACCGCTTTCAAGCTCGCGCCGCTCTCTGTTGGTAGCGTATAAGTGATTGCGCGTCGATACCCAATCGCCTTTGCCGAGCGGAGCGCGGCGGCGTAGAGCTTGCTGTTGGCGTTCAACAGGTTTTCAAGGACGCAACAGAGCGTATTT
>JAISKY010000056.1 GCA_031260745.1 Oscillospiraceae bacterium | reverse complement strand
TTCTATCCCTATTACTCCCTCTTGCTGCTCCCGTCTGCCGCTACACTTTTATCTTTTTTTTGCTGCATTCCTATTTTAATATAGAAAATGAAGCCAACAAACCCCGATTTTTATTGGCTTCACAGCCATAATATCCATATTAGGCTAAAACCTTGGCGCGTCTGACTGGGCTCGAACCAGCGACCTACGGCTTCGGAGGCCGTCACTCTATCCAACTGAGCTACAGACGCATATTTTTATTATTATATCACATTTTAACCCGATTGTAAAGAGGGAAAATCTTTGCAGTATGCTATATGTACTATATCATTCGTTTTTCAAATGGGGCTTGTTTGAAGCTTGCTTTGAAAATCACTAAACGCCTCCATTGCCTGTAAACATTTATCAATTAGCTATTTGGAGAGATATTCGATTTCGTTTAGAGTTACTTGACAGTCTGACAGGGACGCAATATAGCGTCCCTGTTTATTGCCGTGTAAGCTAAGACAAATGAGGAGCAAAATCCGCGAACCTTTGTCTGCCGGACACCGACTTGCATAAGGATTTGTCCACGTTCGGGCGGACAATATCGTGACCTGTGGCGGTTTTTTCGGGGTTGCCTGGAGCAATCGCTCCGTGAGGACATACGTTTAAGCACAATCCGCAAGCCTCAACGCCTAAACATCGTATTGACATCCAGTTTAACTCGGTGCGGAACTCCTGCGATTCCGGACTGTGGCACCACGCGCAGCGCAACGGACAGCCTTTCAGGAATACAGTCGTGCGAATCCCCGGTCCGTCCTGCACCGAGAAGCCCTGAATGTCGTATATCTTGCCCGTAATCACAAGCTGAGTTCCGTGCGTTTAATGAAATCTTCCTGAACGTCCTGACTTAGCGCGACGAAGTAGGTCGAGAATCCCGCGATACGCACGACCAGGTCTTTGTACTCCGTCGGGCTCGCCTGAGCCGCGCGAAGTTTGTCGGTGGACACGACGTTAAACTGTACCTGATGTCCGCCGAGGTTGAAGTACGTCTGCATAAGGTTCTTTAGCTTCTCCGCGCCCTCCGCGCCAGCGACCGAGCTTGGAGTAAAGCGGATATTCAGCTGGTCGCCGTTCGCCAGCGTCAAATGCGGGAGCTTAGACGCGCTGAGCAAATACGCCGTAGGACCGTTGCGGTCATAGCCTTGACGCGGAGAGATTGCGTCCGCGATAGGTTCGCCGGCTTTACGTCCGTCAGGGGTCGCGCCCGTAGCTTTTCCGAATCCGACGTTAGCCGTCATCGTAAATGTGCCGCCGCAGAATTTTCCGCGAGGTCCGACTTCACCAGCCATTATGTCCGCGAATTTGCCCAGTCCCCAAGCAGCCATTTCGTCTGCTTCTTCATTGTCGTTGCCATAATGCGGTACTTCGTTGATTATCGTCTGACGAAGTTGCTCGTAGCCTTCCCAGTCCGCGTGTAATGCGTCATAAAGCTCGCGCAGCGATACTGTTTTGTCGTCAAAGCACAATTTCTTGATTGTCATAAGGCTGTCGCCGAAGTTAGCGGTTCCGCACGCGGTAAGTCCGGTACGGTTGTACTTCGCGCCGCCCTCGGTCGCGTCTTTACCGGATTCCATACAACCGTCAAGCAATGTCGAAGCCGCGATACAGGGGAAGAACGTCGAATACGCAAGCTCAAACGTGTTGGTGTACGATACTGTCCAGTCCAAAACGTACTGCATTTGCTTCTCGACCATATCCTGGAACTCCTGGAAACTGCCGTACTCGTACAGTTTCTTGCACGGTATAGCGGTCTTGCCCGTACGCTGATGAACGCCGCCGTTGATTGCCAACTGCAAAGCCTCCATCATATTCCAGATTGATTCGCTTCCCGTATTGCCGGACGCAGACCACTCGTTTCCGGTGCCGGACGGTTCCACGCACCCGACTATGCTGTAATCGTACGCGTCCTCGATGCTAAGTCCCGCCTTAATCAGTGTTTGGACGATTATCTCGTCATTTTGGAATTGAGGCATACCGCCCGCGACTCTGCTGGCTTCAATGCCCGTTCTCCAAACTATGTCCGGAGCGTTCTTGCCGACACGCAACGCTACCGTCGGGTCGGTAAGTTTCATACGTCCGTAGGTTTGAAGCAGATAAATCGTAGACGCGTTGGAATCGTCGTCCCCGTTCGGAAGCGTACCGCCGAGCGTAAGCGCGATTCCCGCCGTCGGGTTAACGCCGACATACATTGACGAATACGCGTTCATTCCCTTTTTGCGAAGTTCAATCAGTCCCGCGTTGCTCATTCCGAACCCGTGTATCATTATGAAGTCGGTTATTCGCAGTATAAACGCGTCGGAATATTCCTGAGCCTGTTCGTCGGTGATTGTTCCCGCGGCGAACTGCTTATCTAGCATATGTCCGACGTACTTGTCAATGCGACCCATTGACTGACCGTGCTGTTGAGCGTCGGTTGAGAGCATCATTTGATAAAGGATAATAGCCTGTAAGCCTTCCCAATATGTGCGGGCGGGTTTCTCCATAATCCAGTCAAGCGAATCCGCCATACGCAGCAGTTCCTGCTCGCGAGCCTCCGTCGGCGCGCTCTTAGCCTTAACGCGGCACGCTTCAGCGTAACGCTTTGATAGCAGAATCGCAGCGTCGCAGACTTTTATTACCGAGTGATAGAATATATTCTTCTTCGCCCAGTCGCCGAACACTTTACCCTTGTGAGCTTCAATCTTTTGCTGAGCTTCAGCTTTAACCGCCGCGAATCCGACGTTTACTGCTTTGCCGAAATTGCCTATGTAGTGTCCCTGAGCAACGCCGCCGACTCCGAAGTAGCCCGGCTCGCCTTTACGCGCCGCGCCCAGAGCGGAACCGTTCCCGAATCCCTCCCATACGTCGTCGGTCATCGCGCCCTCTATCATCATCGAAACAGAGCGGTTCTGCCAGTAGTCGTACGCGTCAACAAGGACTTCGCGCTGTTCGTCGCTCATATATACCGAGCCGGGCGACTGCCACGCGTCTTTGAAGGTTTTCTCATCTGTAACGCCAGGTATCCACTTCGCGCCCCAGTCAACGTAAAAACTGAGCGATTGCTCGTCGGGTCCGAGAGTTCCGACTATAACGTCGTCGTCAAATATCGTGCATTCTTTTTTTGACGCCCACTCGTACAACGCTCCGGAGCGTTTCAGCAACGGGTGCAGATTGTCGTTCGCGCGGCAGAAATCCGTGTATATCTTAGTACGCTCCGTATTTACGGTTATACGCTCACCGCGGAAAAATCCGTCTTTTCGGTCTCTGATTCGCTGTATGCGTTCAGTCACCGGCGCCCATTGAAATTCCTTTGTTGTTGTCATCGCGATTCCTCCTTATTTTTGGTTAACAATTAACCGATATTATTTCACCAACAGTCTATTATTCTTCGCTGTACTTCTCGCTACTGTAGGCGTAAATCTCGTTTACCGCCGCCCATAGCAATTCCGGGTCCGACATAAACATTCCGAGGTACAATCCGCCGCCTTTACCAAGTATGTCTATCGTATTGCGAATCATCTCAAGCAGTTTCTCTTTTTCGGGCGGAGGTCCGCCGAAATCAAGACCCTCTACCATTCCGCAGAATCCGATTTTGCCGCCGTATTTTTCCTTCACTTTCGGGAAATCTACGACGCGACGCTGGATTTGCATAAACTCGACGCCTAGGTCAATCATATACGGGATAAAGCGGTTGATGTTTCCGCAACTATGGAGTTGAACGATTACGTCTTTCGACTTGATGTGGTCAAAAAACCGCTTCGTCGGCTTGAAAATTAAGTCCTCCAGCATTTGCGAGGAGAAAAACGTGTCTTTCTCGCTGCCCCAATCGTCGTGGTAGTTAATCATCGTAACCGGGTAATGCTCAAACAGCTTATCGAAGTGCGCTATTTCCCAGTCGATGAAACGCTCAAAGAACGCGGCGCACGCCTCCGGTTCAGTCGCGAACGAAACCATAGCGTCCTCGTAACCGCCCATAAGCGACACGAACCGCTCGGTGCAACCCAATCCGATGTCTATCTCCAAGGCCTTATCGGGGTCGTAGGAGGTTTTCAGGTATTCTTCCGCGGGTCCGGCGAAATCAAAGTTGTCAACGTCGGGGAATTTTACTACGCTCTCCCACTCGGTAACATCCTCCATAATTTGCGGAACGCCCGGCGTCAGCATAGGTCCTCCGGCGGACGCTACAAACGTCCAGTCCGCACCGAACCAGTCCTGAAACCTGACATTTACCTTGCTGGACTGTACTTTCGCCGTTTCCACCAATAAATCAGTCGGGTTGATTGACTGCAAATCGGTAAGCCCAACCGGAACCCAGTATGGTTTATTGTGCCGGGCCGCGCGTTTCAGGTTTTCTACGGCGGAACACGGACGGTCAAACTTCGGAAGTTCTACAACTCCGTCGGAAAAGAACATTTTCGACTTGATTGTCGGCACTCCCGCTTGCTTATACTCATAACGCGGAAATTTCATTGTATACCTCCTATTCGATATTTTTAACCTTTATGTTAACACAAATCGTCGATAAAGTCAATCTGACGCGTTTGTGACTATTAACCTAATTCTAAAAGTCTATTTTTTGTATTTTGTCGAATATAACGAATATTCATTTCATTTAATAGCTATTTTCACATATAATTAATCCTGATAGTCAGTAAAATAGAGCGGCGAAGCGTACCCGAAACAACGCCAATATCCCTAATTATCGGGTAATAAAATATTTTGTTAATATCTATTCAAATTTTCCTTGACAACTGGTATTTTTTGAAGTATACTTACGACATTATTTTATATTTGGGGAGGAATTAGCAAATTGAAACGAGCGTTAATATTATTACTTGCAATGGCGATGTTGTTAGGGCTGTTCGCGGCCTGTACACCGACAGAGCAAACGCCTAGTCCGTCGGCGGCTCCAACGACCTCCGCTCCCGCGGCGGGAACCACCGCTCCTGACGCTACCGCGGCGCCGATTGTTGACAGCGGCGTCTCTGTTGACCCCGGTGAATACGCGCCGCCGGAAAAACCTCACAATACCGACGATTTGGCGGTTAACCCGGACGGTACGCTAAGGTACGAAATCGATGAAATCGGACTGCCGTTTGAATGGTACGAATACTCGCTTCCGCTTACGACCAGCACGGAAACGCTGAGATATTGGGTGCCGACGTTCGTGCCGACTCTGATTGACGCTGACGGCGCGGCTTCAATGCCTTATCAGACTTTACTGCGCGAAACTACCGGAGTTATTCTCAGCTACGAGCAATTCGGATATATGGACGCTCAGACGTCGTACACGACAATGATTGCGTCTGACGACCTGGCGGACATTGTCGCCTGGGGCGTTACATACTGGATTCCCACGGGCATTGAAAGCAATATGATAGACGAGGGCTTCTTCGCGAATATCAACGATTACCGCGCTTACGCGCCGGACTTCTTCTATCAGATTAACCGCTTTGACCGCGACCCTGAATTAATCAACGCGATTTGGATTAACGACGATATGATTACGAATATGGGTCCGTACCGCGAAGCGTCCACGGCGACCGACGCTCAGATGACAATCCGCGGCGACTGGGTTGATACGCTTGACCAAAAAGGATTACTTCCGGCAGGCGTACATAAGTCTGAGGATATTCATACTTACGAGCAATATGAAGCAGTTATGGCGTTGTTCCAAACCGAAACAATCCAAGACGAACAAGGTTTCCCGCTTCTGTTTATGAGTTCGGGTGAACCGTGGCCGACCGCTATTTTCGGCGGTATGAACACCGCGATGTATCTGTCCGCGCCGATTATCAAGGTTGTTGACGGTAGAGTTACGTTTACGATGATGGAGGACGTTGACTTTAACGCCGCGACGACGATGATTGACTGGCTGGACAAGGGATATATCGGTTCTCAATGGGCGAGCTACAATGTTTCAACCGACGTGTACCCGATACTGTTCAACGAGGGCGTCGGTATCTATTACAGCGACGCGAGCGGCATTTCCACAATTGAGGAAAACTGTCAGATAGTTAATCCGAACGCGCGTTGGGAAGCTGTGCATACTCCCGCGCTTACGGAAAACTTTGACTTCAAATTTGACCGTTCCGCGAAAGCTTACGACTATAATATGATGGGTTCCGGTTGGAGTTTCAGCGCAAAGGGTAAGAATGTTCCGCTCGCGATTTCCTATGGGGATTGGTTCTACTCCGAGGACGGGTCTTTCATCGGTTCGTGGGGCGTCGAGGGTCTTACCTACGAGTTCGACGAAAACGGTAAACCGCAGCGCACCGAGTTCGTTATGACCCAGCAGTCAGGATTCTCACTTGGTATGTTCCTGTGGGCATATCAGCAGTTCAGCTTTATGGAGCCCGTACGTTTCAATATCGCCGGACTGTATGCCTATCCGGGCGGCGACCGTTACTTCCACAGTATGGAAGTCTGGAACGAGGAGTTCCACATGTACCGCTTCGGCGTTGACTACGACTGGCCGAGTTCCACCGCTAAACCTTCACAGAGCCAGCAAGATGAAGTAGATACATATCTACTTGACGCGAATACGTGGTTTGCGGAGAATGTTATGCTGTTCTTCGACGGCTCAAAGCCGTTAACCAAGGAAAATTGGGACGCGTATGTTAGCGGTCTGAAGGAAATCGGATACGAGCGTTACGCGTTTGTAATGCAGAACGTATACGACGCTTATGTCGCGAAACGCGGCGTGTAGTAACATTTGGAATAGTAAGAGGGCGCGAAAAAATTCGCTCCCTCTTTTGAGTTTGCCGCTGTGACTTTATTTGGAAATAATAACGGAGGAAAAGTTATGCAAAACATTAACGACTATCAGCGCGACTATCCGGTTACGCTGACAATACCCGCGAAAGAGTACACCGTCGAAAAGACCGGACAGATTGATGAATTTGGATTTCCCGTACTGGTGAAAAAGCCCGTTCCGCTTGACGAGAGCAAAGTCAAAGTTTCAGAGCCGTCACCCGTCGTCAGCGGAGATTCGCCGTTTGACGCGGCTAAGTTTGCGTTGGAGGCCGCCACAGGCGGCAAGAATACGCTGATTTACGACGACCTTGGAGCGCCGTCCGTTATGGTTCGGATTCCCGCGTTCAAATGGTCGGACGTGATTGACGGCGCGCCTGACGAGCTTTGCAGCGCGTTCATCGCCGGAGGTAAAAAACTGCCGTACGTGTACGTCAGCAAGTTCCTGAACGTAGTTGAGAACGGTAGAGCGTACTCTCTGCCTAACCGCGAGCCGGAGCATACAATCAGCATTGACGACGCGAGAGCGGCGTGCGCCCGAAAAGGCAAAGGCTGGCATTTGTTCACGAACGCGGAGTGGGCGGCGATTGCTTTTTGGAGCCGCAAAAACGGTACGATTCCGCACGGTAACACTCGCTACGGCAACGACACTTATGCCTCTCACGAGTCGGCTGTCGGGATTGAGGGTTGGCTGATGGAGCGCGATTTGGTTGACGTTCCGCGTCCTGACGCTCCGGAACGCACTTTAAGCGGGAGCGGTCCCGCGTCGTGGTCGCACGACGGCACCGACAGCGGGATATTTGACCTTACGGGTAACGTATGGGATTGGGTTTCGGGCGTAAGAATCGTTGACGGCGAAATCCAGATTATCCCCAATAACGACAGCGCGCTGAACGCGGACGAAAGCTCGGAAAGCTCCGCGTGGAGAGCGATTAGCGTTACCGGTGAGCTTGT
>JAISKY010000030.1 GCA_031260745.1 Oscillospiraceae bacterium | reverse complement strand
TCGGGGAATACGGAGTTTCCGTTCCAGTCCGCGCCGATTTGCGCTATATATCCGGAGCAGTGCGACGGGTTCCACATATAGTAAGCCTTCTCCGGTCGTGCCCAGCGTGTCATTGCCGCCATAATCACGCCGCCGTGCGATAGCGTTACTACGCGCTCCTCGCCGCGGGCGGCGGCTTCGCGCGTCAATCTGACAATCGCGGAGCAAACGCGGTCGGAATACTCCGCCCAAGTTTCGGACGCGCCCGGTGGCGCCGGTTCGCAATTCGCGTCTACCCACGCGCGGTATGCGGCGTTCTCCGACATCTCCGCCGCGCTTTGACCCTCGAAGTCGCCGAAGTCCATCTCGCGGAAGTCCTCGATTAGTACGCGTTCCGCGTTCGGAAAGCGAATAGTCGCGGTTTCGACGGCGCGGCGCATTGGGCTGACGTAAACGCGGGTAATGCCGCGCTCCGTGATTGCCTCCGCCTGAGCGATACCCTCCGGCGCAAGCGGCTCGTCGGTTCGACTGCCGATGTAACGCTTGACAAGGTTGCCCGAAGTCTTAGCGTGACGCATTAGTACAAGTTCCATTTTAACCCCCCGGAAGAAAATTATAAATTATAAATTATAAATTATAAATTGAATTAACCGCATTTGTTTGCTGATAACGTATACCAAAGCTATTAGGTTAATTTATAATTTATAATTTACAATTTTTAATTGTTATAGGTATTCCTGCTACCATACGGACTACACGCTCCGCTTTTTGAGCCAACAGTACGCACAATCTGCCCGTAGCTTCTCTGGCGGCGCGTTCGTGACGGTTCGCGGGTATTACGCCGGAACCGACCTCGTCACACGTTACTACAGAATTTTTTAGAAACGATTCGAGCAAACCCGGAGCGAAATCCGGATTCTGAAACACAAGCTCGTGAATGTTGAACGCGATTTCGCTCTCCGGAAAACCCAGAGTTTTAGCGTAATCGCCTTTGCCGGAGTTTGCTCCGCCGATTATCAGTATCATATTAAAATACCCACTTTCCCAAAATCACAAAAGCCGCTAACGCGACAAGCTCCGTCAGTTGGAGCAAGAATCCCGCTAAGTCGCCGCTCATTCCGCCAAATTGACGCTTGGACATTACTCGGACATAAAGCATACATAGTAACACAGATACAATAGAAGCCGCTATACTAAGCGCGTAAGCGCCAAACGCAGTAACCCAAATAATAACCGCCGCGCCCAATAACAGCCAGCACAAACATACGAAGAATGAAACTCGGTTTCCCGCGTCGCGGAAAGTATCAAGCAATCCGCCGCCTTTGGACGTAGGAAATGCCAAACTCGCGATTCCGCTTGACGCGCGGCTCATAACGGAGACAACTCCGAGGAATAGCGGAAAATACAGCGACATATCGGAGGCAAGTTCCCAACACAGCGCGAAGTAAGCTAACAGGTACACTCCGAGGTAAATCACCGCGAACGCTCCGGCGTTCGGGTCTTTGAGGATTTCGCGTTTACGTTCCGGAGCGGCGTGACTGCTTAAAGCGTCAATCGTGTCGCAATATCCGTCAAGGTGAATCCCTCCGGTCAGCAATACTGGCAAAAGCGTTAGCCCTGCCGCGTACAGCGTCGCGCTGAAGCCGAAACGCTCCGCAATCCAATACCACGCTAATAAGACCAAACCGTTGACAATCCCGATTAGAGGGAACGCCGCCAGCGCATAGCGCATATTCGCCTTTTCCCAATTGATTTGCGGCATCGGGATTTTCGTAAACATCGAAAACGCGATTACAATCGAGCGTATTACAGTCACAACGCGTCCCCTTTTATTAGCAGCGGAATACCCGCGACAAGTTCGTAAACTACGTCGAAGCGTTTCGCGAGTTCTATGTTAAGTTTGCCCAAAATCTCCACGTAGCGCATTGTACTGTCGTCGTACTGACCCAGCACGTCGCTCCCAACGTCGTTCGTAACCACGATTAGGTTCTCACAGCGTTTTTCCAATGACAGAACTCCGGCAAGAATCCGCTCGTACGCGGTTTCGTCGATGTTTCCGTTGTCGTCAAACATTTCGTTCGCGGTTAGGTTGCACATACACTCAAGCAGTACGCTGGCGTTTTGCTCGAACTCCGCACCCGCAATATCTGTGTAACGCTCCACGGAGTCGAAACCCTTATCGCGGCGCATTTCGCGGTGACGGTCAATTTTTCGCTGTGATTCCTCGCCGAACGGACGCATTGTAGCGATATAGCAACGCGGAGCGGGTAACTCCGTCGCGAGTTTCTCCGCAAATGTGCTTTTTCCGTTGGCGCTTCCGCCTGTAAGTAAAATAGTCATAATATTACCATAGAGCAGAAATCAGAAAGCAGAGAGCAGAAATACCCTAAATTGTTTATCTTTCCATATAACGAGCAGAGTATCATATTCGGATAATTGTTCACTGTTCACCGTTAACTGTTAACTGTCTTTACATTCCTATGTCGGCGAAGGTCATCATATCGGAGTAGACTGCCGCCGCCATATCAATCAGCGGGAACAGCGCGACCGCTCCCGTACCTTCGCCGAGCCGCATTCCCGCGTGGATTACCGCGTCAAGTTCCAACGCTTGCAGTATCATCTTCGCGGCGGGTTCTGCTGAAACGTGACTTGCGATTAAAGCGTTCCACACGTTCGGGCAAAGCCTAATCGCGGTCAGAGCCGAAACCGCGCTGATGAAACCGTCAACGATAATCGGAACTCCGTATAACGCTCCGCCTATGTACATTCCTACCATTCCGGCGATGTCATAGCCGCCGAGTTTTCGCAATACGCCGAACGGGTCTAGCGGGTCAACGCGGTTGACGCTAATCGCCTGTTCGATTATTTTGATTTTCTTTTCCAGAGCTTCGTCCGTAAGTCCCGCTCCGCGTCCGGTGACTTCGGCGGGCGATTTTTCGAGTAATACGGAAGCAATCGCGCTGGACGTAGTAGTGTTGCCGATTCCCATTTCTCCGGTAGCGAGGATTTTATAACCTCCTGTTTGTTTCAGGTCGCGTACGAGGTCAATGCCGGTCTGTATGGCTTGCTCGCATTGCTCTTTGCTCATAGCGGCGGTTTTGGAGATGTCCTCCGTACCGTCGGCGATGTGACGGTCGACAACTCCGTCGAACGCGAGCTTACTGAAACACCCCATATCGACAATGTACGAGTCGCAGTTAGCCGTCTTTGCCATAATACAGACGGAGCT
>JAISKY010000119.1 GCA_031260745.1 Oscillospiraceae bacterium | reverse complement strand
TTTTTCGTCTATTCGCGTTCATTCGTGGTTCGTAATTTTATACTTCTTTGACAGACTGACAAACGCCCGTACGGGCGTTTGTTTGCGTTTACGACCGATTTTCGAGCGCGTCCGTATTTCCGCTGACAAAATCACGCAAAATCTTACGGTCGTCACTGCGCCGCCACGCCGCGACTAAATGGATATACTCGTCGCATTCGCGCGCGGAAACGGGCAGAATAGATACGCTCGGATAGGAATCGCCCTTGATTGGCAGTTGCTGACCTCCGATAGTGAAGCCCTCGCCGCGCACGACCATATTTGCCACAAGTAAATTCGACGCCGCGTACTTTATCCGCGCCGGAGTAAATCCGTGAGCGTCGCAGACGCGTAGTATCGGCTCTTTACTTGCGGAGGTTTCCAAAATCAGCGTTTTATCGCGCAGTAATCCGAAATCGCTTCCCGACAGACCATACGCGGTCGGTACGACAAAAAACTGTTTCAGCGGACATACTTGAACACAGTCAATTTCCGGATTGCTCTCAACCTCGTAGGAAAAAGTAAATGTTACGTCAAGTTCCTCGGTAAGCAGCTTTTCGCGCAGTTCGCCGGGATTATACAATTCGGAGTTTAGCTTTACGCTCGGCTGACGCTCCCGAAACGACTTCAACGCGGTAATCATAGCTTCAATCGCGTACGGCTCGTGTAAAGACCCGATATTCAACCGAAGCGCGCTCAACGAGTCGGGTACGTCAAAGATTTTACTCGCGGCAATCCGAAAACGCTGATAAACCGGGTCAAGCTCCGCGTACAGGCGAAGCCCGTGTTCCGTTAAGTTCACGCCGCGGTTATTTCGGGAAAACAACGGAAGTCCCAGCAGTTCCTCCATTCGGCGAATACTCTCCGACACCGCCGGCTGACTGATATACAGCGCTCTGGCGGCGGCTGATATGCTGTCGGAACCCGCGACAGCAAGGAATATCTCAATTTGCTGAATTGAAACGGCGTTTACAACAATCACCACCCTTTAATGACAATAATATCACAACTTGGCGTATTTGTCAATAAAATAGAGTTATCGTAACGCAATATTTGTACGCGATGACACATCGCGCGCTTTGCAATAATACTGAAATAACGCAATCGGTTAAAAAAAGTAAATCCCGCCGCCGCTATGTGTTCAATTTCGCTTGACAAAACCGCTGTTTATGGTATAATAGGCAAATATATAACTGTTATAATCAACCAAGGAGAAATTACGCAATGACAAAGCAAAAACGCGTACTCACAATTCAGGATATTTCGTGCGTAGGGCGATGCAGTCTTACGGTAGCGCTGCCGATTTTATCAGCGGCGGGTTTGGAAACCGCGATACTCCCGACAGCGGTATTAAGCACTCACACCGGAGGTTTTGAGGGCTATACGTACCGCGATTTGACGGGAGATATTACTCCGATTACGGCTCACTGGAAATCGCTGGGGCTGGATTTTTCCGCGATTTACACGGGCTATCTTGGCTCGTTCGAGCAGCTTGAATTAGTATCGGCGATATTTGACGAGTTAAAAGCTCCGGGCGGCGCGATTCTGATTGACCCGGTAATGGGCGACAACGGAACGCTATACGGCGGGTTTACTCCGGAGTTCGCCAAAGGAATGGCTAAGTTATGCTCCAAAGCCGACGTTATCGTGCCGAATCTTACCGAGGCTTCGTTTATGCTTGGAGTGCCTTACGTCGGCGAGAAATACGACGAAACTTACGTTGAGGGTTTGCTGAAAAGTCTGCTGGAGCTTGGCTGTAAAAACGCCGTTCTTACGGGAATCAGCTTTGAACCGAACAGGCTCGGAATCGCGGCTTACGACGGCTCTGATGTCAGCTATTACTTTACTAACCGAATTGACGGCTATTATCACGGAACCGGCGACATTTACGCCAGCGCGTTCCTGGCGTACTACGAGCGTACCGGCGATTTGCTTGAAGCGGCGGCGAAAGCTGCGGACTTTACGCTCTCGTGCATTGAGAAGAAACTCGAAACCGAGGGCGAAGCGCGCTACGGCGTTCCGTTTGAGCTTTGCCTGGGCAAACTTATATAGCGGCGGATAAATCGCCGATTGAGAAAAATATTTTTGGAAAATTAGAAAAAAACTCTTGACAAAGCCAAAACACTGTGCTATAATCACTCACATAATACATATATATTAAGTATGAATTGCTGACCCGGAAACCGGAGGCACTATCTGAAACAATGTTCAGATAGTGCCTTTTTAGTTTTAGCGATTACTGAATCAGCAAAGAAAGGAAGGATAAAATATGTCGAAAATCGTGAACAACCTAACTGACCTTATCGGTGATACGCCGGTACTCAGACCTAAGACATTCATAAAACTCGCGGGAACCGAGGACGCGGACCTGCTTTTTAAGTTAGAGTATTTTAACCCGTTAGGAAGCGTGAAAGACCGTATAGCTTTTGCTATGGTAAAAGACGCGGAGGACCGCGGACAGCTAACATCGGACAGCGTGATTATTGAGCCGTCGAGCGGTAATACGGGTGTCGGACTGGCGTTTTTGGCGGCGGCGCGAGGTTACAAAATGGTAGTCGTAATGCCGGACACAATGAGTCAGGAGCGCCGCGGTCTTGTAGCCGCGTTGGGAGCCGAACTTGTACTCACTCCGGGAGCCGACGGTATGAAAGGAGCAATCCGCAAAGCCGAGGAACTTCAAACTCAGTTGCCAGGCGGCGTAATTTTACAGCAGTTTAATAATCCCGCCAACCCGCTGATACACGAAACTACGACCGGACCTGAGATATGGGAGGCGACCGGCGGCAAAATTGACATACTAATCGGCGGCGTCGGCACAGGCGGCAC
>JAISKY010000107.1 GCA_031260745.1 Oscillospiraceae bacterium | reverse complement strand
AGCCGTCGCGATGCTATCCGGCGGTATCGACAGTCCTGTCGCCGTATGGATGATGGCAAGACGCGGGCTGAAGATTATCCCCGTGCATTTTTACTCGCCGCCGTATACCTCGGAGCTTGCGAAGCGGAAAGTTCTGGATTTAGCGAAAATCCTCCTGCCGTGGTGCGAGAGATTGACGGTTGAACTCGTCAAATTCTCCGAAATTCAGGAGCAAATCCGCGAATATTGCCCCGAAGCGCTGTTCACCGTAATCTCACGCAGATTTATGACGCGAATCGCCGCCGAGGTCGCGGAGCGTAACGGTTGCGGCTCTCTGATTACCGGTGAAAACCTCGGTCAGGTCGCGAGTCAAACTCAGGAGGCGTTAGCGGTAACTCAGCAATGCGTAAGTCTGCCCGTATTACGTCCGCTGATTGGTATGGACAAAATAGAAATCGTCGCGAGAGCGCGTGAGCTTGGCACCTTCGACACGTCCGCGTTGCCGTACGAGGATTGCTGTACGGTGTTTACTCCGCGTCACCCTAAAACGAAACCCCGGCTTGAGGAAGTCCTGCAAGCCGAGACTAAATTGAATGTTGACGCGCTTATCTGCGAAGCGGTTAGCGGGATTGAGCGTATAGCGATTAGCTGAACGCGGAGTTGATAAGCTCGCAAAAACGCAAAAACATTTCCTCGCGGTTCTCCTCCGTCACGATGAGAACTGCGACGTCGTTACGCGCCTTAATCGAATTGACAAAAGGCGTATCGCACTCTTTCAGCACTCCGGTAACAACCGTACCGCCGTCAAGCGCGTCAAAAACGGCGCGTTTGAACGGTTCGCACGGTTCCTCAAAGCGTCCGAGTTCGTCAAGAACCAGCAAATCGCGCGGTCGGGTTATCGCGCTAACCGCGAATTCGTCAAACGCGGCGAGATTGACATTAAACTCGCCGTCAACCATTCTCGCCATCAAGCGGCTTTCAAGCGTAACGCGGTCGTTCAGCCAAAACGCGCGTGAAGTTTCGGTAATCTCGCGAGTCGTGAAATACCCGCCCGTACGGATATTAGAGCGTTCCAAGTAACGCTCTAATATCGTGGTTTTTCCGACGCACGGAATTCCGGTCAGAAAGATATTCTTCATTACTTAGGCAAAGCGTTCGCGGTCAGTGCGGAGTATTCCGCGTCGGTCAGCGTATGCCCGTAAAACAGATTGTAATATTCGACGACTTCCGACTTTAGCAGAGCGACGCTCGCGCTGTCACCGTACAGAATTTGTGTCAGCCAAATCATTCCGAGGTAACGGTTGATTGACGGCGGACTGCCCATCCAGTTGTAGGGACCTTCGGGAACCTCGTAGTACCTGCCGTTCTTAATCGCGTCAAGCTGCGACCACGTTGGGTCGGCGGCTACTGTCGAGTAAACGCTGCCCGGACCAAAAAGGATAACTTCCGGATTCCAAATCGAGATTTGCTCCAGGTCGGTTTCGTTACCGCTTCCGCGCGATGAAGGCTCATCGACTACCGCGATATTATCCGCCACGAAGTCCAGAATTTCCGCGTGGAACGACGTCTTAGCCAGTACATTCAAACCGGCGTCGCCCAACAGATAGAGAATCGTGGGCTTACCGTCACCCGCGCGGGTGATATAGTCGTCGGACGAAGCGAGAGCTTTTTCGCAGAACGCGGCGAGTTCCTCACCTTTTGCCTCGCGTCCGAGCAATTTGCCCAACGTGCGGAACGCGTCCGCTGTACCGCGCAAATCGGCGGTGATGTGAACCGCGGGAATCGCCAGTTTCTCGGTAATACTGTCCATATCTTCAACTATGGTCTTTTTCGGCTCGCCGAGGTCGATTACAACCTCCGGATTAATCGCGGCGATGCTTTCAAAATTCAGGTCGTCCGAACCGTAGAACTGCCCGACTTCGGGTAGGTCGTTAAGGTACGAGGGTACATACTTTAGGTTATTGTCGCTGTACTTAGACGCAACGGTGCAAAGCAAATCCGGCGCGATTGCGAGTAGGAACATCTGCGCCAAAGCTCCGCTCGGCGAGATTTTAGTGATACTCGCCGGCAATTCAACCGTACGTCCAACGCTGTCGGTGAACGATTGAGTAGTCGCTTGCGGTTCCGGCGTAGCCGCGTCCGGAGTATTGGTTGGAACCGCGGCAGCGGTAGCGGTCGGCGCGGCGGTTTGCGTCGGAGAATCCGTCGGAGTTGCGGTCGATGAATTGCACGCGGCGAACAGCGTGAAAATCATCGCCAGTACGAGCAGTAAGGCTAGGGTTTTCTTCATTGGTAGTGATACCTCCAAATTGTTATAGTAAATAATTCGATATGCGGAAAATATTAAAATTGGGTTACGCGTCAGACTATTTGACGAGCAGCAAATCCTCCGGCGTAAGTCCGTACAGAGAGCAGATAAGCTCGTCGTCCAGTACGTCGGCGGGAGCGCCCAGCGCGGCGACTTTGCCGTTGCTTATCGCGAGTATCCGAGTAGCGAAATGCTTTGCTAAGTCGGGACTGTGAGTGCTTAGTATTACGGTGTAACCGTCGGCGGTAAGTTCTTTTATTCGGGTCATAACTCGGAGTTGATTGCCGAAGTCAAGGTTTGCGGTAGGCTCGTCCATTACGAGTATCTTCGCTTGCTGCGCCATCGCTCTGGCGACCAGCGTAAGCTGACGCTCCCCGCCTGAAATCTGGGTATAACCGCGCTCCGCGAGGTGAGCTACCCCCGCGCGTTCTATCGCGCGCTCCGCTATCTCGATCTGAGCCGCGCCCGGCGCGGATAGACCTCCGACTTGCGCCGTAGTTCCCATTAGAACCATATCGCGAACCGTGTAGTTAAACGTCGGAGCGTGCGACTGCGGGATAAAAGCGACTCGCGTTGCAAGAACCGACGGCGAGGTACGTCTTACGCTTTCACCGCAAATTGTTATCTCGCCGCCAAATTCGCGGTTGTGGAAACCAAGCAGACAGTGGAACAGCGTAGATTTGCCGACTCCGTTCGGACCGAGTACGGCTAAAACTTCACCCTCGTAAGCGGTGAACGAAACTCCATTGAGTACAAGGTGTTTCGCGTATGAAAATGTTAAGTCGCTCACGGAAACGCGGTCAAATTTCGCGTCGTTCAACTTACGCCACCTCCTTTTTACGGGTGATAAGCCACAAAAAGAACGGAGCGCCAACGACGCTTGTCAATATTCCAATCGGGATTTCCGTAATCAGCAGATTGCGCGATATGTCGTCCACAATCAGCAGGAATAACGCTCCGCCAATCATCGACGCGGGTAATAGGTGACGGTAGTTGTTGCCGACAAGCCGCCTTAACAAGTGCGGAACTACCAAACCTACCCAGCCAATCAGTCCGCTTACGCTTACGCTTGCCGCCGTTATCAGCGTAGCGCAGACTATTACAGTGAAGCGCACTGCGCCGACGTTTACGCCCATTGTGCGAGCCTCGTTATCCGACAGCGTCAGGAGATTTATGCGCCACCGGAGAAATACCAGCGGAATCAGCCCGATTGCCATCGGAACCGCCGCGAATATTACGTCGCGCGGCATTGTTTTCGCGAGCGAGCCCATCAGCCAGTACGTAATCTCCGGCAAAATGTTGTTTGGGTCGGCTACGAGCTTAATATACGACGTTACCGCGCCCGTCAGCGAACTTATCATTATACCCGCGAGGATTATCCCAAGCAGTTTCTCGCCCCTCGCGAAGCGGCTTACGAGCATTACCAGCGCGATTGTTCCCAAACTGAATACGAACGCGAACAGCATTACCATCTGACCGGGAAGCTCCAGTAATATCGCTAACGCCGCTCCGGTTGCCGCTCCGCTGGACGCTCCGAGTATGTCCGGCGCGGCCATCGGGTTTTGGAATACGCCCTGATACGACGCGCCCGCTGCGGACAGCGAACACCCCACCATACACGACAAAAGTATTCGCGGCAGCCGTACGTTGAACAAAATCGCTTTTAGTTGGTCGCTGACTTCCGAGCGAGCGAAGAACAGCGCGTTCAGTAATTGCCTAAGTGTTATCGGAAAGCGTCCGAGTGTTACCGAAACAACAAACGCCAGGCACAATAACACGCCCAGCCCAACGACAATCGAGCTATAATGAGTTTTCTTCATTTGTTCGGCTATCTTTCTGGCTGACGTCCCACAAAATCGAACCGTAACGGCAAATACTGCCCGGACGGGATTCGTCATAGTAGTATGTTTCGGGGTAGTAGCCGGAAAGCCACAGTATATTGAACAGACTGTAAAACCCCGTACCGTCGCGGCCGGAACGCTTGGAAATCTCCGGATTGTCCGTTACTTTCGCGAACGAGATGTTATTGCACCACGAACGGCTTAACCGCATAAACTTTTCCATTTTAGACGGACTGCTTACCGCCGGCGATATTGACGAGAACGCCAAATCGAACGCTCCCGCGAGCTTTGCCGAGTCCAAATCCAACGTGTCGAAGTCCTCCACGAGGAACTCCGCGTTGGTTAACCCGCGAAGCTCCGCGAGTTTCCTGCCGTACTCCGCGAATTTGGGCGAATAATCCAGTCCGACTACTCGCTTCGCGTACTTCGCGAACTCCAGTACGAACAATCCGGGACCGCACCCGATGTCGATTATGGAGGTGTCCGCTCCGACAAGACCGCGATTGACGAGATACCCGACCGCCGCTCGAACTCTAAGCTGCATTGTCGGTTTGCCAAGTCCGTCCTCGCCGAGTTCCGCAATCCATTCCTCGGCGCGAGAATCCCAAAGCTCCGGAGAATGTCCCGGAGATACGCCCTTACGAGATTGCCACAGATTGCCAAAGTAGTCTATGTCCTTCATACCGCAATTATAACCCATTTCGCCCGCGTTGTCAAGCGAAATTTTGCGAACACTCACCACGACGGCGACGACTCCCCCCAGTCGCCGCAAACTCCCCCAGTCGCCCGCGGGCGACAGCCCCCTCGGAGAGGGGGCCAAGGAAAGCCCCCCTCTTTGAGGGGGGGTAGGGGGGAGTCACCGACTGCGGGAGCAACGCAAAAGCCCCCGAAGGGGCTTTTGTGTGCGTATGTTCAGTTTTTGCGTTGCGCGTGAGATTACACAGTTACACTTTCCAGTACAGTTGTACTGCCGTAGGCATACAATGTCGTAGCACTTCCACCCGGCACACTGTTCACTGTGTATGTTACACGAACGGAGAACCATTCGTCAGTGGTTCCACCTAGAGCACTAAGCGTTCCAGTATCGCTAATTGTCGAGATTCCATCAACGGGAGTACCAGAAGCAAATCCGGCTGCGTCCTCGTCTATTGCTGTGGGCTTATATACCCAAGCAATCACTGTGGTAGTAATGCCCGCATCAGTAGCATTAAGACCAGTGTTTAGCAACGCCGGAATAAGCGTGGCATCCAAATCTACTTCTTTAGTAGCTACAGCGTTTGTCGCAGTCACATTCGTTATGGCTGCTACGGCATAGTCAGCCGCTACTAGCGTTGTTTTCAGCGTATGATACGCGCCCGAAGCGTTGCCTGTTACGGTCGGCGTTGAGTAAGCGTTTCCGGCTGTTGTTTTCGTGAACGTAACAACACCCGCGTCAGCGTTGAAATAATCGTTTGAGCCTAATGTTTCTTCCAGTTGTTCAACAGTCAGCTTCAAACTCGCGCCAACTTCCATGCCAAGAGCGTCAAACAAGTCGGAAATCAAATCAGCCTCTGTAGTCACAGTCAGTCCGGTTGCGCCTATCGCGCCAACTGTATTCGCGGCAAATCCGCCAATGTCCGCTCCGGTAAGGTCAACTACAGCGCCCTTGGTTATCGTCAGGTCACCGAGAATGTCCAGTTCTGCGTCACCTGAAATCGACAGTTGCCCGGTTATAGTCAGTCCTTCACTCGCGCCGATTGTGTAGACGTCGCCATTGCCAAGCGTCAGATAACGCTGCGTATCGGTGTAGTAGACTTCATATGCGTACGGGGTAGCGTCAAAGAGCGAGTTCGTATTGTATGCCCACGCTGCCGCGCCAATCAGTTCGCCGGTCGCCGCGTCTACGAAGTACCAGATTTCGTCGTCTACATACAGGTCAGAGGCGAAAGCGGCCTTAGTTGCAGCTGGTGTCCCTACAATACCGGTCATGCCTAACTCAAAGCGTACCCAGAACGCTCCGTCTCCAATCTCGGTAAGCGAGTTAACAGCCGCCGGGATTTTGCCCTTCGTAATGACCGGAGACGGTCCGCTGACAGGCAGACGAATCATATCGGCTCCGTCATATTCGACGGCAATACCGACTTTCGCGTTCAGTTTATCCAAATACCTGTTCCACAGGTTCGTCGGGTCAGTCAGCGACGTGTATTTCCAGAGACTTGCGCCGTCCAGTTCAACAGTGTCGCCTTTGAGGATTCCCAATGTTCCGTCAAAGTCCCAATTCGTCTGTGAAGTATACGAGATGCTCGTAATGATACCGAAGTTACCGACATCTGTTTCTTCCAGACCCTTGATAACATATCCAAATTCGTCAAGCACCAGTTTCTTTACACTCTTAGTGTTACCAAACTGATAATATGCGAGGAATCCGTTGTACGCAAAGTTAATCCACGTCTTATCGGTTTTCTCTGTCGTAAGCAGTACGTGGTTGTATTTGCTTGATCCGGCATTCCAGAAGTCCTGCGTGTAATTGGGCGCGGTATAGCCGTATCTCGATACTTTCGAGGATACTACTTCCGCTTTTTCCACGCGGATTACGTTACCCGCAACCCACATTCCATTCGTATAGTATTGGTCGTCTAAGCGATCGGTGATATTGTTCATCTCAAGTTGAGGAATAATGCGTACTTTATCGTCCTTAGAGAACAATCCCGCCGCGCCAATGTAACTTAGTTCGTCTTTCGTGAACGCGGTAGCGGTATTTACGGCCAATGTCGCGTAATCGCTGACGTCGAGGGTATAAGTCGTCATACCATACGCGGTCTTAATCTTCGATACCTCACCGTAGATTTCAAAGTAAGCGACAAACTTATCTGCCGAATTGTCGAACTCCCACGTGTCGTAGTCGTTCAGAGTTTTACCTTCATAGATGATGTTTCCGGTAATCGGGTTGTACACACCCTCGCCGCTAAGGCGTTGGTCAAGTACAACTACTTTCAGTCCGGTCAGTCCCGCTAACGCGTAGATTCCCGCATCCGGATTGAATATCGCGCCGTTGACAAATGTCTTTTCGGTAAGCGGCGCGTAAGTTTTGGGGTTTACGACAGGAATACCTTCGTAGGTGAGTAGGAACGGTCCCGCCGCGTTCGTCCTGTCGGGGTTGACTACGAACTCTCCGAGAACTTTTTCGTTCGCAACGTCTTTAGCCCACTCTGTGATTCCCTCGCCGTTAACTGCCTTTTCCCAACGATAGTACAGATAACCAAGAGGAGTAACAAGTTCGCCTACGTCGTTACGAGTTCTCGTTTCGCTTTCAAGCTGTACGCGGCTAAGTCCGTTGATTTGCATCAGCGAATTAAGACGCGGAGCGCTAACGCGATACGTCTGCGTAGTCTGATAGGAGACCGGCGCATATCCCGTTATTCTTTGGTCATCGTCGTTAACGACTCCGTCACCGTTGATGTCGTCGTTTTTGCCGTCAGCCACATAAAGCGTGACGATTGTCTTAACTTCTGCCGCAACCGCCGCTGCTAAAGCACCAGCTAAGGGGATATAGTCACCGCTGTCCGGATCAAGATAACCGGTGACCATAGTCACAACAGCCACTCCGCCGGTTTTTGTGTACCCAGCATTAGACAGCGCAGAGAACCCAGTCGCGCTGTAAACTTGGGTCTGCGTGTCGCGGTAACCATATGAAGCTTGCCAAGAATATGCAGTAATTACTCTTTCGCCCCATACTGCTCCGGTTACGTATGTGTGCGTAACGTCGTCGAAATACACACGCTGAATCGTCAGCGCGTTGAAGATGTAGCGCGCAACGTCCTTACGGGTCGCGGGCGCGCTGTACTCGGTTTCTACGCCTTTGCTAAGTCCGAGAACCGCGGCGTGGGTAATCGCGTTGGTATCCCACAATGTTCCAACGAACTCGTCATTTGCTCCGTAGCCAAGTACGCCAAGCAGAATCTTCATAGCTTCGGCGCCGGTAATGTCATCGCCGGGGCTAAACAGAGTTTGCTCGTAGTTCGTGCCGTGAAGCGCGCCTTCTTGTGTCAGGTACGCAATCGCGCCTGACGCGAACTGGTTCGCCGCGTCGATGTCGGTAAACGTAGTTCCCGCGTTTGTGGGCAGTCTTTTCGCGACCGCCGCGCTTAGCGCGGCATACGCAATCAGTTTCGCGGCCTCTGCGCGGGTGATTTTGTCGGCCGGATGGTATGTACCATCGTCGCGGCCGTCAATGATTCCGGCGGCGTGAAGTACCGTAATGGCTTCATAGTCCTCCGTATCCTTAGGCACTCCCGCAAACTCGTCAAGTTCTATTGCGGGTTCGGTGTCCTCTGCGTCCTCCTCAGCGAACGCGGTAACGCCTGTGAACATCACAAGCACGGTCGCCAGCGCGAGGATTAGCGCGAGTAGACGCTTTGTCTTACTCATGTGTGTGTTTCCTCCTGTTTGTTTTGCTCGCGAAACGCGTTCGGCAATACAGGCAAGTTGTCTAATAGTGGCGATTCGCTTCTCGCGGCTTATTTCTCCTGCAGTTTACCAAACTTTTGCTCCGTTGTCAATACAATTTCAGCAAATGAAATAATATTGTAACATTGAACGCCGAAATATTACATCTTAATAGGAACACTCTTTGATAAATTCGCTCTTGCAATTTGACGCGCGTTGTGTTATACTTAACGCATAAACACAAACAAACGGAGGATAATCGCTTATGGTTAAAGTTATTATGGGGCTGAAAGGCTCCGGCAAGACTAAGCAGCTTATTGAGCTTGTTCACAAAGCGTTGGACGTTGAAAACGGCAGCGTTATTTGTATTGAGAAGGACCGCAAGCTGACTTACGACATACCCAGCGGAGCGCGGCTTGTTTCCGCGTCCGATTACTCGTTCGGCAGTCCGGAGTTCCTAAAAGGCTTCATCAGCGGGCTTTATTCCGGCAACTACGACATTACTCACATTTTTATTGACGGTTTGTATAAGGTTACTCACTTCGCCGGTGATGTTCAGGCTGTCGAGGAATTGCTGGACTTGCTTGACGCGTTCGGCGAACGGAACGGTATCAA
>JAISKY010000102.1 GCA_031260745.1 Oscillospiraceae bacterium | reverse complement strand
GAGGTCTCCGATTTCAGGTTCACGCGCCGGATTTGTGATAACCGTAGTACCGGGCGTAAGGCAAGCAAGCAGCATAGCGTTTTCAGTCGCGCCTACGCTGGAAATCGGAAGCGAAATATGCCGGGTGTCCGAACTGGAGCTAATATTTTTCAGCTTTACGGAAATTTTACCTCCGGAGTCGTCAATTTCCGCGCCGAACTCTCTAATTGCGGCGAGGTGCAGGTCAATCGGACGCGGACCAAGCTCGCACCCTCCGGGCGTTGACAGCGAAGCGCGCCCGGCTCTCGCGAGTATCGCGCCGAGAAATACCACCGACGACCGCATTTCACGCATTAGCCGGTCGGGTATGTCGAAGCGGTTCATTCCGCTTGAGTCAATCATAACTTGAGTTCCCTCGCGCGCCGCGCGGCAGCCGAGATACTCAAGAATACGTATAGTAATATCCACATCGCGAAGTTTTGGGCAATTATGTATGATAGTAACGCCGCGGCCCAGCAGGGAAGCCGCCATTATCGGAAGTACGCTGTTTTTGGCTCCCTGAACGCTAAGACTGCCGCTTAGCCGTTTCCCGCCGCGTATTCGCAGTAGTTCCACAGTTGACCCTCCTGTTTTGCAAGGTGAGCCATACTATGCTATTGCGAAGCGATTAGTGATAAACACCGTGAAATATAGTATACGGTAAAATAAAAAATAAAAAACGGGCGGACATTTGTCCGCCGCTGATAAATACGAAATTTTTAGTGTTCTACGGAGTCGTGCAGGAGCATTTGGACAGCGTGTTTTAGCGCGGGTAAAACCGCTGTCAGGCACTCTCTTGCCGCTTTCTCACTACCGGGCAGATTGACAATCAGAGTATCGCCGCGAATACCCGCCGCCGCTCTCGACAGCATACCGTTAGGCGTTATTTTCAGACTTTCGGCTCGCATTGCTTCGGGAATCCCGGAGGTCACGCGCTCCACGACGCCAAGCGTTGCCTCCGGCGTAACGTCGCGCTTTGTAAAACCCGTGCCGCCAGTAGTAATAACCAGTTGAGTTTTAAGCGTATCGGAACAGTTAATCAACTCCGCTCGGATGTCGGGAATCTCGTCGGGTACGATAGCCGTGTGAGTTATACTGAACCCTACGCCGGAAAGCAGTTCCGCGACTGCCGGACCTGCCGTGTCTTTACGCTCCCCGCGCGAACCTTTGTCACTGACGGTAATAACCGCCGCAGTATATTTGTCCATTTTTACCTCCACATATTTTAACCGTTAATCATTCGTATAGCTTCAACTTCCGCTCCGGCGTCAAGATTCGCGGCGCTTTCCGGGATTATCGCGATTACGTCGCAACCGCTCCACGAGGTCAGCATTCCGTTACCCTGAGCGTGCTGAACGAAATTAAGCGTACCGTCAGACAGGTCAAGCGTTCCGCGCATAAGCCGCGTTACTCTTTGCGAGTTATGAACCGCTTCCGCGAGTTTAACCTTAATAATCGTATGCCCGAAATCAGCTTCACCCGCAAGTTTCCTAATAGCGGGCGCGGCGACCGCGTACAGAGTATTCAACGCGCTTGCGGGATTGCCGGACAGTCCGAGCAGCAACGTATTATCAAGCGTCGCGAACGCGAACGCTCCGCCGGGACGGAATTTTCCGGCTGTGGCAAGTGTAACCGCTCCGACCGCGTCAAACGCATCGTTGATGAAATCATAGTCGCCGACGCTCGCGCCGCCCGTGCTGACAATCGCGTCCAACTCACGTCCGCCGTCAATCAGCGCGGCGATTTTAGCGACATCGTCCTCCACAAGCCCAAGGAAAACCGTTTCACAACCCAACGCTTTCAACGCGCCGTCAAAAGTGTAGCGATTGCTGTCGCGCAGTTTACCCGGAGTAGCCGGAACCTCAACAGGCGTAACCTCCGAACCCGTGGAGATTATTCCGACTCTCGGCTTTTTGAAAACCTCGACTTCCGTAATGCCCTGAGCCGCTAACGCTCCGACAAGCGGCGGAATCAACCGCGTTCCCGCTTTGACCAGTACCGAGCCGGCTTGTACGTCCTCGCCCGCCGGAATTATATTCTTACCGGAACCAAATTCGTCGAACAGCGTAACACTGTCGGCGGTGAACTCCGTAATCTCAAACTTAGTAATCGCGTCCGCGCCGACCGGAATCGGCGCTCCGGTCATAATGCGGGTTGCTAAACCCGGAGTAAGTTCCACAGTCGGGACTTTGCCGGCGGGAACATTTTCAACCACTTTCAGCGTGACAGGGCTGGACTTTGACGCTCCGAACGTATCGGCGGCGATAAACGCGTAACCGTCAAACGGAGAACGCGCAAACGCGGGGAAATTCTCCCTCGCCGTAATGTCGCGCGCGGAAATTCGTCCGTATGTCTGCTCTATCGCAAGCGGTTCGGCGCCGCGCGGAGCGCAATGCGGCAGCAGTATCTCCTGAGCGCGTTGTAAGCTGATTTTGTGTTCCATTAGTTTGTCCTTTCGTAGACACCTCCGGTGTACGAGTATTATAGTAACACAATTCGCGGCGGAA
>JAISKY010000094.1 GCA_031260745.1 Oscillospiraceae bacterium | reverse complement strand
ATGCGACGCGTGGAAGCTTGAACTCAACGATTATTTGCGCGGCAACCGTGATTACCTCGAAAGCGAGCTGAAACGCCGTCTGCCGCTGCTTACGCTTCCGCATACCGAGGGGACGTATCTCCAGTGGGTTGATTTCAGCGCGTATAACATAAGCGGAAACGTTCAGAAATTCCTTACTGAAAACGCAAAAGTCTATCTGACAGACGGTGCGGAGTTTGGGGGAACCGACAAGCACGTCAGAATAAACTTCGGTTGTCCCCGGTTTAGAATTACAGAGGCTCTTGACCGGATTGAAGAAGCGGTTAAAAATATCAAATAGGGTGATTGTAAAAGACAAAGCCTGTAATCATTATTGATTACAGGCTTTTCCGTTTTCGGAGGAACGATAATGTCAAAAATTGAGCTTAACAATCTCAGACAAATATATACAATCCGTAATTCGCAAACGCGCAAGCCGGAAGAGTTCGTAGCACTGGAGGAGTTCTCCCTTTCTATCAACGAGGGCGAATTTATATCAATTGTCGGACCCTCCGGCTGCGGGAAGTCTACGTTTCTTGATATTGTTTCCGGTCTATCCAAACCGAAATCCGGGACAATACGTATCGACGGCAAGCTGGTTACGGGTCCCGCGCTTGACAGAGGCTTTATAATGCAGGGCTACGCGCTATTCCCCTGGCGCACGGTAACGCGGAATGTCGCTTATGGTCTCGAAGTGAAGCACGTTCCGAAGAAAGAGCGGCTGGAGATTTGCAAGCAGTATATTGACCTTGTTGGCTTGAACGGTTTTGAGGACCGTTATCCTAACGAACTTTCCGGAGGTATGCGGCAGCGTGTTGCAATTGCCCGCTCGCTCGCTTATGACCCGCAGGTATTGCTAATGGACGAACCTTTCGCGGCGGTTGACGCGCAAACCCGTGAAACCCTACAGGACGAACTTCTGCGGATTTGGGAGAAGACTAAAAAGACGATAATATTCATTACTCACAGCATAGACGAAGCCGTACTACTAGCCGACCGCGTTGTCGTAATGACCCCGCGTCCCGGAAAGATTAAGAAAGTTCTCGACATCAACTTACCGCGCCCCCGTACCGCCGCCGAAATGCGCGTTTCCTTCGACTATAGTTGGGTAACGCACAATATCTGGGAGCTGCTGCAAAACGAATTTGACGACGGCAGTGTCAAAACTCCGCTAAGCGTTGCAACTCCAGACGTAGCCAACGAAATATTGCCGGAAACGCAGATTTAATCCATTGCACAATGAAGGAGAGTTCATATGCGAATATCGCTGTTATTCGAACGATGTTGCGGTTAAAAAATCGTGACAATCACAAATAAACTATTTAGGAGAAAACCACAATGAAAAAACTTACCATCGGCAACGCCAAAAAGCTAATCAGCTTGCTTTTAGCTTTTTCCTTTATCGCGCTTACCGCGTGCTCCTCGTCCGGCGGTACGGCGGCTACTAACCCTCCGGCTGGCGGGAATACGTCCGCGCAGTCTACAAATGGCTCCTCCGGTAATGACGGCGATTCCACTAAAACATTGTTTGACCTCCGCGTTGTTGACCCGCCTGTTGACTATCTTGAATTTGTCACGGCTTGGGAACTCGGCTTTTTTGAAGACGCCGGGATAAACATCGTATTTGTCGGCGAATTAAGCGGCATAACTAACTATCAGGCAATTGAGCAGGGCATTATAGATGCCTCCTACAGCGGTCACCCGTCCGGCGTTGCGCAGGCTCGTATCGAAGGCTTGAAAGTTACGATGATTGCGCCGGGAATGATTGACACGCCGACCAGCCCGCACGTTACCTACCTCGTGAAAAAAGACAGCCCTCTGAAAACGCTTGACGACCTCAAAGGCGCATCAGTAGGTATTGACGGAATCGGAGCCTGCACAAGCGGTTACGTTGAGTTCTACCAGCTTAGCAACGGTTTGACGACCGGGTCACTTGCGGGAGGTTCGGATGAATATAATTTTGTCACATTCGGAGATGCCGGAACTATGGAACAGGCGGTTTTGCAAGGCGATATTGACGTATCGACTTCGCACACTCCCTACGCCGAAATTACGCTCGCGACCGGAGAAGTCCGCGCCCTGGGGACTACATATGACATTTTCCAAAGCGGAGCCGGAGGCTTAGGTGCACGCGTTCTAGCTGACCGCGTTATTGTAGAACACCCGGAAGTCGCACAGGGCTTTGTAGACGCAATGTACCGCGCGCGCCTGTGGACTAATGACCACTTCGAACAAGCGGGAGACCTTGTAGCCGCAGTTCTGGGTCTTGAAAAAGGCGACGTTCTCGCGATTATCCAGGACGACCATAAAAACGTATCTCCCGAATACCTGGACATCTGGTTCGATATGGGAATCCTGACCGGCTTATGGAATCCGGGCGACATTGAAAAAGACGAAATCTATACAAACGAGTTCGTACCCGCCGACGCTCCCGCCTCCGACAAAACCCTTGAATGGGACGGCGTGCCAAACCGCGTATTCCACCAGGACTAATTTTTATAGTGTAAAATTTCCGTTTGTACTTCGTAAGGGCGGGTTTGAAACCCGCCCCTACATTAGGGGGGTTCAAACCCGTCCCTGCATTAAGTTTCCAAACACTCTAACAATTGTAAAGGCAGGTATTTTACGGTGAATGAAAAACATAAAATATTAAAGAAAATTTTTAAGCTTGCGTACAAGTGGCTCGCGGTAGTCTGCTTCTTTATATTATGGGAAATCGCGTCGCGGCTGGAGCTGCTTGTTAATCCGCTGTTTCTTCCCCCGTTTACAAAGATTGTTAAAGTCTTGTGGGGAATGGTAGTCAGCGGCGGCCTATGGCGGCATTTATCAATCAGCCTTGAGCGTTCGCTTTTCGGCTTTATAGCGTCGCTTGTGATTGCGATACCGCTCGGGCTTGCTATTGGCTGGTCTAAAAAGCTTGAGAATTTTCTGAACTCACTTTTACAGGTTTTTAGAAATACGCCAACGCTTGCGTTATTGCCGGTGTTTATAATGTTTTTCGGAATTACCGAAACGTCGAAGATTGTCGTTATATTCTGGGGTTCGTTCTGGGGCGTTCTGCTGAATTCTATTTCCGGAGTGCAAAACGTTGACCCACAGCTTATACGCGCGTCGCGGTCTATGGGAACGAGTTCGCTTCGCCTGTTTTGCACGGTTATTTTTCCGGCTGCGCTGCCGTCAATATTTACGGGTATGCGAATGGCGGCGACCTCGTCGGTTGTAATCGTAATCGCCGCCGAGATGATAGGTGCTAACCGTGGTTTGGGCTACCAGCTGAATTTTTACCGCGCAAACTATAAATTTACCGAGATGTACGCGTATATATTCGTAATGGCAATTATCGGCGTTACGCTCAACTACGTATTGGAAAAAGCGGAGAGGAATTCATTCCGCTGGCGCGATAGTTCGACCGAACTCGCGAAATAGCGATTTGCGGGCGGCGAAGCTTGTTAATTAAAGTTCGTTCTTCATACGGTAAGTAAGCAGCACTTTCCTTATTATACTACACTGGCGCTTCTTCAATATTGTACGGTGCACTGGGATTTGGACTAGAAGCAGCTACAGGACTAAAAAAATTATTTTCTATAACATAGTTAGCATTAAAATATTGAATTTGCCAAAATGCAAGGTTATCGTGGTATTCGTTTATCTTTTTTTGTGATTCACGATGTTCTGCAGTTTTGGAAAACAATTCATTCACCGTTTTAAGTGCGTTGTCTTTTAGTTTTATAATAGCTTTTTCCACGTTTTTGTTTATTCCTGATGAGCCTGTTGCTGGGAACAGTTTGTCCGCCGATTTTGGAATAGACCAAAGATTGGTTTTCGGATTATCTTTTGGTAGTGCAGACCCAATGCCTGGTGTGGTTTCAAATAAAATTTTTACTTCCTCATCGCCCAAAAGTAGGTATCCGTGCTT
>JAISKY010000071.1 GCA_031260745.1 Oscillospiraceae bacterium | reverse complement strand
TTCTTCGTTCCAGAAAATGTCGAACTGACTTTGTTTACCGTCAAGCGCCGACGACAACTCGCGCAGCATAAAATAATTACTGCCGCCTATGTTAAAACCGCGAAGCGGGTACTCAACGCCGTCAATGTAAATAGTTTGCGGAGTGGGTACTCCCAAAACCGGTTCGGGCGCGGGGATTTCGGCAGTTATCTCCGGAGCGACCGCAGTTATGTCGTCGGGTACGTCAACACTTTCCGCGTACGCCAAAAATGAGTTCGGAATAAACAGTAAAAACGCCGCGATTAATAATCCGGCAACGCTCCGCGCGGTAAACTTTTTCATTCTTCGTCTCCTTTTGCTTTTTGAAGCGCTTCGTAAACTTTGTTACAAATATCCAGTATTTCTTTACTGCGAAACCGCGACTGGTTAAGGTCATTCAACGCGAACAGATTTTCCTCAACGGCGTTTAATGTAGTTTGCATTTCCGTGAAGCGTTTACAAAACCGGATTTTGTCCTCGTAACGCTCCAGTAACGCGCACGACCTCACCAAAATATCGCGTACCGCCTGGCGAGTAATCTTCTCTTGTTCGGCGATTTCCGCAAGCGACAGGTTTTCGTTATAATACGCCTGCATAAAATAACGCTGCCTATCCGTAAGCAGTTCACCGTAAAAGTCCATCAGAATTGTCATTTGTTCGGTTCGCTCGATAGAATCAAGACGGCCCACTTCCACAACCTCCTATGCGCGTCGCGCCACTTATATTTATATTATTTTATATGTCTTTTTCAGATTATATCACAACGCGAGCGCCTGTAAAGCAAAAAGACGCTACACCTGATAAAGTGTAGCACAATTTTACTGCGTTGTCAACAACTTTTTTTGTTTTTTGTTACTGATAAATGGTTATTGATAAATTGCGCGTCTGAATTAATAACTTAGTCGTAGCGTTCCTCGACTTCGGTATATGTAGTGTATTCCGGCAGCCATTGCAGCTTTACGCTGGTGGTTTCGCCGTGACGGTTTTTAAGCACGATAAGCTCGGCGGAGTTGTGTTCCTCCGCGTCTTGTTTGAACGCGTCCTCACGGTACAGTCCGAGTACGATGTCCGCGTCCTGCTCCAAACTTCCGCTTTCGCGCAAGTCTGACAGTACCGGACGCTTGTTCTCACGCTGAACGCTTGCGCGGCTTAACTGACAACAGCAGATTACGGGTACTTTAAGCTCCATCGCCATTAGTTTCATCATTCGCGACATTTCGCTTACCGCCTGTAAGCGGTTCTCCGAGCCTTGCGAGTTCATCAACTGCAAATAGTCGATTACCACAAGCGCGAGATTATCAATCCTACGGCACTGAGAGTTTATCTCCGCGACGCTAATCATCGAGTTGTCGTCAATTCGTATTCCGGTTTTGGATAGAATCGACGCGGCGGAGCCAAGTCTGCGCCAGTCGTCCGCGTTAAGCCGTCCGGTTCGGAGTTTCTTACTGTCGATAAACGCTTCGCCGCTAAGTATGCGCGACACGAGTTGCTCCTTACTCATTTCAAGGGAAAAATACGCCGCGACTTTTTCAGGCTCGTGCTTCGCAACGTTTACCAGTACGTTAAGCGCGAGGCTGGTCTTGCCTACGCCGGGGCGTGACGCCAACAAAATCAAATCCGACGAGTTTAATCCCATAATCACGTTGTCCAAACGCGACATTCCGGTAGCAAGTCCGGAGATACTGCTGCCGGAGTCGGCAAGCTCCCGAAGTTGGTCGTAGACGTTCAGGATAATATCGCTTACGGGAGTAAGCCCGCCCGCTCCGCGACCTTGCCTTAGCGCGTAAATCTTACGTTCCGCGAACTCCAGCATTTCCTCGGCGCCGCCCTCGCCCTCCGCGATTTTCGCGCTGATTTCACCCGCCGCCTCCGCGATTGCTCTGACGCGAGCCTTGTCCGAAACGATTTTCGCGTAGGTCATCACGTTGCGCCACGTAGGAGTTACGGACAGCAATTGCGTAAAATATTCAGGAGTATTCGTTTTCGCAACGCCTTGCTTACGCATTTCGTCAATCAGCGTTACCGCGTCAATCGGCTGACCATAATTGAACATCGACAAAATAACGGTGAAAATCTCGCGGTTGGTTTCGCTGTAAAAGTCGTCGGGACGCAACACGTCCAGCACGTCGGCGATACTCGCACCGTGCATTAAAATTGAGCCGATTACCGCCTGTTCGGCGGTCGTATCGTGCGGTAGACTAAGTGATTGTAATGTATCCATAAACCAAATTATAAATTATAAATTATAAATTATAAATCAGCCGAATTGCCAAAGTCCGCGATTCGCTTCAAAATTATAATTTATAATTTATAAGTTTACATTTTCTATTTCTCCGTGACAATAAGGTTAATTGTGCCGCTGACCTCGTAGCCGAATTTAGCCTTGACCTCGTACGACCCGAACGACTTGATAGGTTCAGCCTGAACGATTCTGTTTTTCTCAACGGAAATTCCGTGCTGTTCCAAAAGCGCGTCAGAGATTTCTTGACTCGTAACGCTTCCGAACAGTTTACCGTTTTCTCCGGCGCGCGCGGTAACTTTAACAATAATGCTTTCGAGCTTCTTGGCGTTCTCATTAGCCTGAGCGCGTTCGCGAACTTCCTGAGCCGCTTTCGCTTTCTCTTTTTGTTTAAGCTCGTTAAGGTTCTCCGATGTAGCGGCAACGGCAAGTTTGCGAGGCAGCAGGTAATTGCGGGCGTAGCCGTCGGAAACTTCGGCGGCTTCGCCCTTCTTACCCTGCCCCTTTACATCTTGCAGCAGAATAACTTTCAATTTTACTCGTCCTCCTCCGGCGTATCTTCAACCTCTACGTCGGCGTCGGCTGACGGAGCGCTGCCTTCCGATTTGATACGTTCGATTTCTTCGTTATATATCGCTATACGCTGTTCCGATAGCGATACTTTTTCAATGTCCGACAGCATAACGTCGTGAGGCGCGTCGGCGAAATTCTCAACGTAAAGTTTGCCGATTCGGCTGTAAGCCTTACGAATGCTCTCGTGTTCGCCGAGTATATCGGCTCTTAGTTTCGCGATTTTAGCCGCAACGGAAAGTTTCTCCCCGGCTGTCTTGGCGAACAGTACCGCCTGACCCGCGACATACTCCGCGGTTTCTCCTACTTTTTGCTTCATTTCATCAAAATCCGGCATTTTTTTGTCCTCCTTGTTGAATTGTAATTATATTATCACATAATACTTGAAATTGCAAGCGGAATGTGTTAACATTAGGTAAATTATAATATAAAATTTACTTGGAGGTACTAAAATGAAAACTGCATACCCGATAACAATCGCGGGAGTCAATCGGGAACTTCCGCTATGTCCGCTTAACGACGAACTTTATATCGCCGCGTTTGTTATATTCGGCGACCCTGAACTTACCGTCGCAAGCGCAACGGCTTTGCTTGAACGCGCTCCGAACTACGACTATCTAATCACGGCGGAATCCAAGGGTATTCCGCTGGTGTACGAGATGGCGCGTCAGCGCGGCGATAAAAAGTATCTGCTTGCGCGAAAATCCCAGAAGCTCTATATGCGCGACGTTTTCAGCATCGGAGTGGAAAGCATTACCACCGCCGCCAGTCAGACTTTGTACATTGACGGCGACGATGCGGCTTTAATGAAAGGTAAGCGAATCCTGATTGTGGACGACGTTATCTCGACCGGACACTCGCTTAACGCGATTGAGGCGTTGGTTCGCGAAGCCGGCGGCGAGGTTTGCGGACGTATGGCAATCTTAGCGGAGGGCGACGCAATCCCGCGTACGGACATTATCTATCTTGAGCCGTTGCCGCTTTTCGACAAAAACGGCGAGCCGCTTGCCGCGTAATCTCCGTTCAACGTAAAAGGGGCGAATTTTTATTCGCCCCTACTCAATTCTTGTTCTTGATTTTGTTCTATCGGTTCCGGAGCGTCGGACTTCTCGCGGGTTGAGGTTCTTGTCGTGCCGCCGGAAACGTAGACGCGTCCGCAATCCGGACAAACGGAAGTGTGTATCGTTACTGACTGGCTTACGACCTCGCGGCCCTCGCGCTTCGCGTCCGCTTGCTCGTGAACGACGTGTTCACGCTCGTGACCCGCGACCGCTCTGGCGGCGTTTTGCGGAGAGATTTTCGTCGGAGTTTGGAAACTGACGCTTGGGTCGTCGGAGCCGTCCTTATATTTACGGTTTTTGCAGGTTTGACATTCCGCTTGTTTTTGCAAACGCGTCGCGGATTCCGTTTTAGCTTCGTCCGAAACGTCGTCAATATACGGAGGTCCGATTTTCTTTTCCCAGTCCGCCGCGGTTGCCGGAACAGGCAACGCCGAAGGGAGCGCGGGCTGCGCTCTCTCCGACGGAGATATTGGCGTCACTTGCGTACTCGGATTTATGCGTTCAATGCCCAAAGTCAAACCCCTCCGTAACGCTGATTATTTACGAGTTATACTGTCAGATACGACATACCTACATAATGGTCTTTATCGGTAACAATATCCGTAAACTTTAGGGGTTTATAGCCGGGAAACTCAATATCAATATCGAAATGGTCATTTTTCGGTAAATCCTCGACTTCCCAATCGCCGAAATAGTTCGTGGTAGTTTCCCATTTGGAACCGCACTCTTTGCAAGTCAGCGTGACTTTAGCTCCGATAGCGACTTCCTCAAACTCCTTAGGCAGATAAACAGTACCAGCTAGATACACCGACGGTACGTTGAGGTGTACTACGTTGGTTTCCTGACCCTCCAACGCTTCAAGCTGAGTAACCTTATTCGCGGCAATCGCTTTGGAAATCTCACTGTTCGGGTCGTCCAAGTCGCCGAAGTAGAGCGCGTTGTTCGGGCAAGACTCGACACAGCGCGGTTTTTTTAGTTTCGGGTCGCCTAGGTAAGCCAGATACTCCGGGTCGTCAAGCAGTTCCGCGCACATCGTACACTTTTGCGGAATCTGGTATTCCTCGTTCCAGTATACGGCGTTAATCGGGCAAGCGTCAACGATTTGCTTCTGACCTTTGGATTTCTCCGGGTCAATGATTACGATACCGTCCTCGCGCTTATAGACCGCGCCGTCCTTAGCGGCTTTCAAGCACGCCGGGTCTTTGCAGTGACTGCACGGAGTGGGAACCGTAGCCGTCTTAATCTTGCGTGAGCTGTCGCCGCGCTCCCACTCGCGAATGTCCATCCAAAACTGACCCATTTGAGGCTGAGCCTTACTCAGCTTCGTGTCAAATCCGCAATGCTCGTCCTTGCACGCCGTAAAACAGCAGTAGCACGACATACACATACGGGAGTCAATCGCTATTCCTAATCGCATTTTTTATAGTTAATAATTAGTAATTGGAAATTTCCTATTATACGCCAACCACCAATTATATCCTCCTTGTTGATATTTGAAGATTTCGCCCCTACGTCCCGCCCGCAGGCGGTTTGTTCACTATTAATTGTTATCTGTTAATTGTCTTTGCGCGTACTTTCGCCTGGATTGCCTCGAAGCCGTGACCCTCGATAATGTCAAAGCAGGTTTCCGCGTCCGGGTCAGCTTCTTTCGCTACTTTATCAAGTTTTGCCTCGAAGTATTGACCTGTCGGAACCTCGCCCTCGTACTTCTTAATATCCATAAGAGTGGAGTTCGGAGCCATACCCGGAACCTTGTCGCCGATAAGTCTGCCAGGAGTTAACAAGTTCACGCAGCCGCCTATATCAAGGCTGTCGGACGCGCCCGGATTTACCGGATTGTAGATTCCGCTGGAACCGTAGGCGTGTATCGTATTTTCCTCGACGCGGTACGTTACCCTCGCGACG
>JAISKY010000065.1 GCA_031260745.1 Oscillospiraceae bacterium | reverse complement strand
CTCCGCCGGCGATTACGCCCGTTCCGGGCGCTGCGGGCTTCAGCAATACGCGTCCGGCTCCGAACTTACCCGTTACCTCGTGAGGTATCGTTGTTCCGGACAGAGTAATATTAACAATGTTCTTTTTCGCGTCGTCGATTCCTTTACGCACCGCCTCGGAAACCTCCGACGCCTTGCCAAGACCATAGCCGACGCGGCCTTTTCCATCGCCCACCACGCATAGCGCGCTGAACTTGAATATACGTCCGCCCTTAACCGTCTTACTTACGCGGTTAAGCGAAACTACCTTCTCGCTAAACTCGGAAGGAGCTTCCTCGCGGCGCCGATTATCGTTTCTGTTATCGTATGCCATAATAATTTTCAAATTATAAATTATAAATTATAAATTATTCCGTTTTGATTATTGCGCGGTTTAACGCGGAAATCTCAAATTAGGGTAATTTTTAATTTTTAATTTTTAATTCGTTTACACTCTCCTTCCGCTAAAATTGCAGACCGCCGCTTCGCGCGCCTTCGGCGAGCGCGGCTACGCGTCCGTGATAAACATAGCCGCCGCGGTCAAACACGACATTCTCTATGCCTTTTGTTTTGGCTCGCTCCGCTAGAAGCTCGCCGACTTTTTTTGCGCCCTCGACATTGCCGCCGTCCGCGTCAAAGCCTTTTTCAAGGCTGTTAGCGCTGACCAGCGTAACTCCGTTTACATCGTCAATTATCTGGGCGTAAATGTGATTCAAACTACGAAAGACGTTCAGACGGGGACGCTCGGGCGTACCCGATATTTTTCCTCTGACGCGCTTATGACGCCTCAGCCTCTGACCTTTCGTATCCGGTCTGTTAACCATTAGGGTACACCTCCTTTACTTGGCGCCTGTCTTGCCTTCTTTACGTCTGATTATTTCAGTCGTGTATTTAATGCCTTTGCCGAGATACGGTTCCGGCGGACGTTTCTTGCGGACGTCTGCCGCAAATTGCCCGACCAGTTGTTTGTCAATACCGTTAATTACCACCTGGTTCGGAGCCGGTACGTCAATCGTGATTCCCGGAATTTCGTCAACAAATACCTGATGCGAATATCCGAGGTTCATAACCAACTGTTTGCCCTGTTTAACCGCGCGGTATCCTACGCCGTTAATCTCCAGTGTTTTCGTGAAGCCTTTAGTAACGCCCTCAACCATATTCGCGACCAAAGTTCTCGTCAGTCCGTGCAGACTGCGGTTCTCTTTTTCGTCGTCGGGACGCAATACGTTGATTACGTTACCTTCGACTTTAATCGTAATATTCGGGTGAAGTGTACGCTCCAATGTGCCTTTCGGACCTTTAACCGTGATGTGATTGTCCGCCGCGAGCTTAATATCAACGCCCGCCGGCACTTCAATGGGGCTTCTTCCAATTCTGCTCATTTAATTCAGCCCCCCTTACCAGACAAACGCAAGCACTTCGCCGCCTACGTGCAACTTACGAGCTTTTTTGTCTGTCATTATTCCTCTGGACGTGGAAACAATCGCGATTCCAAGCCCCCTCAAAACATTCGGCATATCGTCCGCGCCTGCGTATACTCTAAGACCGGGTTTGCTTACTCGCCTAAGCCCCGTGATTACGCGCTCTTTGCCCGCGCTGTATTTGAGCGTCACGCGAATCAAACCCTGAGTCCCATCGTTCACGATTGAAAAGTTCTTTACGTAACCTTCCTCGTGAAGAATTTCCGCAATTGCTTTTTTCATCTTTGACGCCGGTATGTCTACCGTATCGTGACGAGCCGCGTTCGCGTTACGAATACGCGTCAGCATATCCGCAATCGGGTCAGTTATCTTCATTTTTCCCTCCTAAACCTTGCTGTGTAACTTCACGGCTGGTTTTTAGAATTTTCTGCAAGGTATCCTAACAAAGCACAATCAACAAATTAAGGCTTATTGTTCACTGTTAATTGTTAACTGTTAACTGTCTTTACCAGCTTGCTTTTCTTACGCCGGGAATCTGACCTTTGTACGCCAAATTCCGGAAACATATACGGCAAACGCCAAAGTCACGCAGATACGCGTGCGGCCGTCCGCAAATCTTACAACGGTTGTAGCGGCGGGTCGAGAACTTCGGCTCACGCTGCTGCTTCAGAATCATTGATTTCTTAGCCATTAAAAGTTCGTCTCCCTCTTATTTCTCGGCGAACGGAGCGCCCAGCAGCTTCAAAAGCTCTCGCGCTTCTTCGTCCGTCTTTGCCGTCGTGCATATCACGATGTTCATTCCGCGAATCTTCTCGATTTTATCGTACTCAATTTCAGGGAATATCAGTTGCTCCTTGATACCGACCGCGTAATTACCGCGGCCGTCGAACGCGTTCGGACTGATTCCGCGGAAGTCGCGTACTCGCGGCAACGCTACGTTAAAGAATCTGTCGAAGAACTCCCACATACGTTCCGCGCGAAGCGTCACTTTTACGCCGACGCTCATTCCCTCGCGGACTTTGAAGTTCGCTACGCTCTTGTGAGCCTTCGTGACAATCGCTTTCTGACCTGTAATCGCCGTAACGTCGTTAACAACCGCTTCCAGCGCCTTTGCGTTGGTGGCGCAATCGCCGCAACCTACGTTGACTACAATCTTATCCAGCCTCGGAATCTGCATCGGACTCTTATAGCCGAACTTCTTCATCAAAGCGGGAGCCACGTCGGCGTTATATTTGTCTTTCATTCGTGCCATATTATCGCTCCCCCTGTCATATTACTTCCGCGCAGTGCTTACACACACGCGTTTTAGTGCCGTCGTCGAGTATCTTATGCGCGACTCTCGTCGGCTTATTGCATTTCGGACAAACCAGTTGAACTTTGCAGGCGTAAATCGGAGTTTCAATCTGAATTTTACCGCCCAGTTCACCCTGACGCCGAGGCTTCTGATGTTTCGTCGCGACGTTAACGCCCTCGACGATAAGTTTCTCGGTTTTAGGCATCGCGCGCAGGATTTTACCTTCTTTGCCCTTATCCTTACCGGACAATACAATAACCGTATCGTCTTTTTTCAGCTTCATCTCAATAGCCCTCCTATATTACTTCCGGGGCTAAGGACAGGATTTTCATATAATCCTTGTCGCGAAGCTCTCTGGCTACCGGTCCGAAAATGCGCGTACCGCGCGGGTTTTTATCCTCTTTGATTAGAACAGCCGCGTTCTCATCAAAGCGCACATAGGTCCCGTCGCCGCGCCTTACTCCGTATGCCGTCCTTACGATTACCGCGCGTACCACGTCGCCTTTTTTTACCGTGCCGCCCGGAGCCGCTTTCCTTACCGAGGCGACAATCACGTCCCCGATATTCCCGTATTTGCGCCTTGAGCCGCCAAGCACACGAATGCACTTTATCTCTTTCGCGCCGGTATTATCCGCTACTTTCAGATAAGTTTCTTCTTGTATCTCAGTGACGTCCCCCCTTTCTTACTTTGCTTTCTCGATGACTTCAACCAGCCGCCAGCGTTTATCTTTCGATTATGGACGCGTTTCCATTACTCTTACGCGGTCCCCTGTTCTGCACTCGTTGTTTTCGTCGTGAGCTTTTAGTTTATACGTCCTTTTGACGATTTTCTTATACAGCGGGTGGGCGACCCGGTCTTCGACGGCGACTACTATCGTCTTATCCATCTTGTCGGACACGACACGCCCAACTCTCGTTTTTCGCGATGTTGTTCTTTCGTTCATCGTAGTCCTCCTCCTATCGCCCTAATTCTTGTTCACGAATGACTGTCTTGACGCGGGCAATACTCCGCTTTACTTCGTGAATTTTCATCGGATTGTCAAGCTGGTTCATCGCGTGCTGCATCCGCAACATAAACAGGTCCTTTTTAAGTTCTTCCAACTTGCCCCGAAGTTCTTCCGCGCTTAACGCTCGGACTTCGCTTGCCTTCATCAATCATCACCGCCTGTCTTGTCGTCGGTTTCTTCGCCTTTCTTGACGAACTTTGTCTTTATCGGAAGTTTATGACCGGCAAGCCTTAACGCTTCTCTGGCCGCCGTTTCAGGCACTCCCGCTATTTCAAACATTACGCGTCCCGGTTTTACTACCGCGACCCAATATTCCGGCGAACCTTTTCCGGAACCCATACGTGTTTCCGCAGGTTTCTCCGTTACCGGCTTGTCGGGGAATATTTTTATCCAAACCTGACCGCCGCGCCTGATATAGCGCGTCATCGCGATACGAGCGGCCTCTATCTGATTGCTGGTTATCCACGAGGGCTCCAACGCAACCAATCCAAAATCACCGTAGGTGACCTTATTACCGCGAAGCGCTTTGCCCTTCATACGTCCGCGCTGCTGCTTGCGGTACTTTACCCTTTTTGGCATTAACATTAGTTGGCGCCTCCTTCCTGAGTCGCGTTATCCGCAGGAACTGCCGGAGCCGCCGGGGTCGCGGGAACTGCCGGAGTAACGGGAGCCGCGGGGCGCTGTCCGCCCGCCTGATAGCCGCCGCTCGTTCTTTGTCCGCCGCCCTGATAACCTCCGCTGGTACGTTGTCCTCCGCCTTGGTATCCGCCGCCGGCGGGACGTTGACCGCCGCCGCTTTGGTATCCGCCGCCTCCGGCGGGACGCTGACCGCCGCCGCCTTGATAGCCGCCGGTACGTTGTCCGCCCTGATAACCGCCGCCGCCTGTGCGCTGACCGCCGCCGCTCTGACCGCCGCGATAACCGCCGCCGTCACGACGTCCGCCGCCGGAGGCTCTGCGGTCGCCGCGATTCGGACGCTCACTGGGCGCGCGAGTCGTGTCCATAGTACGCGGAGTGCTTCTAAGCGTCTGGTTAAGAATCTCGCCTTTGTAAATCCAAACTTTTACGCCGATTCGACCGTAAGTTGTCGCGGCTTCGGCAAACCCGTACTCAATGTCCGCTCTCATTGTCTGAAGCGGAATCGTACCCTCGTGGTAATGCTCGGTACGCGCGATTTCCGCGCCGCCTAATCGTCCGGAAACCGCGACCTTAATGCCGCGAATCCCAAGCCGCATTGCTCTTTGCATCGCGTTCTTCATCGCTCTGCGGAAACTAATACGTTTCTCTAACTGCTGAGCGACATTCTCCGCGACAAGCTGAGCGTTCGCGTCCGCGTTCTTAACCTCAACAATGCTAAGGCTGACGGGTTTCGCGAGTTGTTTCTCAAGCCCAAGGCGAATACGCTCTATTTCCGCGCCGCCCTTGCCGATTACCACACCGGGACGCGAGCAATGCAGATATATGCGAATACGGCTGCTGTCGCGCTCAATCTCAATCTTAGGTATTCCCGCGGAAAATAAGTCTTTCTTTAACTGCTTGCGGATGTTATAGTCCTCTACCAGTAAATCGCCGACTTTTTCGTTGCGGGCGAACCAGCGGGAGTCCCAGTCCTTAATAACGCCGACACGGAACCCGTGCGGATTAACTTTCTGACCCATTATTCCTCCCTCTCTTTCACTACAACGGTAATGTGCGACGTCCGCTTCAGTATGCGGCTGGAACCGCCTCTCGCTCTCGGCATTCCGCGTTTAAGCGTTGGTCCGGGATTGGCGAACACCTCCGAAACATATAGTTTCTCGGAATTCATCGCGTGATTGTTCTCCGCGTTTGCCGCCGCGCTGCTTACCAGTTTGAACAGCAGTTCCGACGCCGCTTTCGGAGTATGCCTCAGTATCGCCAATGCCGTGTTAACGTCCTGATTCCTTATTAAATCGCAGACAATCTTCACCTTACGGGGGGAGATTCTCGCGTGTCTTAATATCGCGTGTGCTTCCATCTATGCTCCCTCCTTATTTCTTGCCTTTGCCGGCGCTTGACGTTTTACTTCCGGCGTGTCCTCTGAATACGCGCGTCGGAGCAAATTCGCCCAGCTTATGACCGACCATATCTTCGGTAACGTAAACCGGAACGTGTTTACGCCCGTCGTGTACGGCTATTGTGTGACCTACAAATGACGGGAATATCGTACTAGCGCGACTCCACGTTTTAAGAACTTTCTTTTCGCCGTTCGCGTTAAGCGCGTCTACGCGCTTTAGCAGTTCGGGCGCGGCGAACGGTCCCTTCTTTATGCTTCTGCTCATTCTTCCGCCTCCCTTTACTTAGAATTACGGCGTCTGACAATATACTTGTCAGTCTGGTTCTTCTTCTTCCGGGTCTTATATCCGAGCGTCGGTTTACCCCACGGAGTAACCGGTCCCGGACGTCCGATGGGCGCCTTGCCCTCACCGCCGCCGTGCGGGTGGTCTACGGGGTTCATAACGCTTCCGCGTACTGTCGGACGCCAACCCATGTGACGTTTACGTCCGGCTTTTCCGATTGATACGTTCTCGTGGTCTACGTTACCAACCTGTCCGATTGTAGCCCTACAGTTCAGCCGAACATAGCGCATTTCAGTGCTGGGTAAGCGTACCAACGCAAGTTTACCCTCTTTGCTCATCAACTGAGCCGAAACGCCCGCGCTTCTGACCAACTGACCGCCCTTACCGGGATAAAGCTCGATATTGTGGATTACGGTTCCCGTCGGAATCTTCTCAATCGGAAGCGAGTTACCCGGCTTAATGTCCGCCGTGTCGGACGCGATTACCGCGTCACCCGCTTTTAGTCCGACCGGAGCCAAAATGTAACGCTTCTCGCCGTCCGCGTACTCTATCAACGCGATAAACGCGCTGCGATTCGGGTCGTACTCTAAACGAACCACGGTTCCCGGAACGTCAAACTTGTCGCGCTTAAAGTCGATAATACGGTATTTTTGCCGATTACCGCCGCCGTGATGACGAACCGTAATACGTCCGTAGCTGTTACGTCCCGCGTGTTTCTTCAGAACTTCAACCAAGCTTTTTTCAGGTTTCGCGTGTTTGTCAACTCCGTCAAAACCCGATACGGTCATGTGCCGCCTTGAAGGGGTCGTCGGTTTGAAATATTTAATCGCCATTAATTACACCATCCCTTCAAAGAACTCTATCGTCTTACTGTCCGGCGTCAGTTTCACGACCGCTTTTTTCCACTCGCTCGTGTAACCCGCGGGGTACGCGCCGCTGCGTTTTTTCTTACCGGGAACAATCATTGTGTTTACCTTGTCAACTTTTGTACCGGGGAATATTTTCTCTACCGCGGCTTTAATCTCCAGTTTATTCGCGCTTTTGTCAACCCGAAACACGTATTTCTTGTTGTCAACGTCCTGCATTGAACGCTCCGTTACTACAGGTCCGCGAATAATGTCATATACGCTTTTCATCGTCCGTACACCTCCTCAATTTTCGCGAGCGCGGTTTCATCAACAATCAACGCGCCGTGCTTCAAAATCTCATACGGACTTAAAATGCTCGCTATCGTAATGTTAACGCCGGGAATATTACGAGCGCTCAGTATTACGTGTTCGTTGACTTCGGGAGTTACCAATAGCGGCTTCGACCCTGATAACTCTACCGCGTTTAGAAACTTCACGAACGTCTTAGTCTTAATCTCCGGCACGTCAAGTTTATCAACCACAATAACCGAACCGCGCGCCGCTTTCAGCGAAAGCGCGCTGAGAAGCGCGAGCCTTTTAACCTTCTTGTTAAGCGAATAGCTGTAATCGCGGGGCTTTGGCGCAAACGCCACGCCGCCGTGAGTCCAGGTCGGCGCTCTCGTCGAACCCGCTCGCGCGCGGCCCGTACCCTTTTGTCTCCAGGGCTTACGTCCGCCGCCGCGAACTTCGGCGCGTGTCAGAGTGCTTTGAGTTCCCTGCCGCTTATTCGCCAAATGGTTCTTTACCGCTTCGTGGAGAACCGCTTGGTTCGGCTCTATCCCGAACACCGCCGGCAGTTCTATCTCACGCAGCTCTTTGCCGTCCATATTGTATACCTTAGCTTTTGCCATCGTACTTCGGTCCTCCTTCCTTATTTACTCTTTTTATTCTTAGGCGAGGCGCTTGCCGGCGCCGCCTGTTGAGATTGTTTCACGCGGTGAACTTTAACCGTATTCTTCAGATACACGATACTGCCCTTAGGACCGGGTATCGCGCCGCGTACGGCGATTAGGTTAAGTTCCGCGTCAACTTTTACAACCTCAAGGTTTTGTACCGTAACCTGCTCTACGCCCCAATGTCCCGCGCCGATTTTACCCTTGAAAATACGGCTGGGGTCAGTACCCGAACCCATTGAACCCGCGTGCCTGTGAACAGGACCGCCGCCGTGGCTCATCGGCGTCCGCTGAGCGTTCCAACGCTTGATAACTCCGGTAAAGCCGTGACCTTTGCTTGTTCCGGTAACGTCAACATAGTCGCCTTCGACGAATACGTCGGCTTTTATCTCCGCTCCGACCTCAAGTTCCGCCGAGTTAGTCAGCTTAAACTCTTTAAGGTATTTCTTAGGCGAAATTCCGCCTTTTTTAAGGTGTCCGAGTTCCGGACGAGTCAGTTTACGTTCCGGAATATCTCCGAAGCCCAACTGTACCGCCGTATAACCGTCTTTGTCGTCAGTCCGTTTTTGAGTTACCACGCACGGACCGGCTTCAATGACTGTTACGGGTATCACCTTGCCCGTTTCATCGAAAATCTGTGTCATTCCGACTTTCTTCCCGATGATTCCCTTTTCCATTGTCTGTTTGTCCTCCTAAGTTTAGGTTATTGGTCGGCAAATGCCGACTTGACCGCGCCGCCGTCCGGCGGCAGTTTACAGCTTAATTTCTATCTCGACGCCCGCGGGTAACTCAAGGCTCATTAAAGCCTCTATTGTCTTTTGCGAGGGGTTGAGTATGTCAATCAAACGCTTATGAGTTCTGCGCTCGAACTGTTCGCGGCTGTCCTTGTGCTTATGCACCGAACGGAGAATCGTTACGATTTCTTTCTTCGTCGGCAACGGCACCGGACCCGATAACTTCGCGTCAGTCCGTTTCGCTACGTCCACTATACGTTCCGCGCTTTGGTCTATTAACTGATGGTCGTACGCTTTCAGGCGAATACGTATCATTTTTTGAGCCATAATCTTCCTTCTCTTGCTCCTTTCATTTTTTACCGCGCAGGTTTACAACGCGTTCACGATACTTTAGAATTGTTGTTTGCGCGAGCCGCAACTTTTTTCAGTTTTATCAGATTTATCCGAAATGCTTAGATTCACCTGATACGCTCAGAGTAATGTAAAAAGATTTTACAACCGCGCCGTGTGTTTCTTTTACCGGTCAATATTAATCAGCGAAATAAGTTTACCTGACCTATCCGCGAACCGCGAACGGTATCATACTCTCGCCGACTATAACATTGCCAAGCCGCAATATTGGAAGTTACCGAGATGTTTTCCGTCATCACGCAATCTCCCAAATAACAACACGCCTAGGTAGAATACCACAACTGTTCCGGTTTGTCAAGCATTTTTTCACTTTTTTGAAAATTTTTTTATTCAGACTTACGGTACGGAAACCTACGTCACAAAAAAAACACCGCGCCGTCATAGCCGCGGTGTTTCGCTTATTATATTTTATCAGTCTCCGCACGCCGCCCAAAACTCCGCGTCGGAGAGCGTCGCGAGTTTTCGTTTATCCTCCGGATTACGAATAAGCCCGCATACGGAGCCGTAGTCGCAGTATTCGCACGGGTCGCGCGACGCTTTCAGCGTAAACGGGTCAGGCTCCGCATTGCCGGAGCGTATCGCTTCGCCAACCTCGCCCAGTCTAATCTCCACGAGTTTAGCGAGCTTACCCATCTGCTCCAGCGACGCGGCTTTAACTTCGGACTCACGCAAAAGCTCGTCAAGTATAATCCCGCTGCCTTTCAGCGCGCTGCGGCGTTTCTTCTCAATCGCTTCGTCCGAGCTTCCGCGCGGCATTGACATCAACACGTCGCGAGCCGGAGTATAATGCACTCCGGCGGGCTTGACATCGCCGCCCGTCAGCGCGAACAGGTAAATCAGCATTTGCATTCCAAGCCCGTAGTAGACCTCGCTGAGCGCGAATTTTTTACTGCCGGTCTTATAGTCCGCGACGCGCAGATAAAGCGTATCGCCTAAATTAAGCGCGTCCACGCGGTCAATTACACCTGAAATCGTAACCCCGCCGAATTGAACGTCCTTAACCTCGCGCTCAAAATCGCTCGGGACGAAGTTGCTGTTCGCAAGTTCCTCCGCGATGTACGCTGTCATATTTATTACGGAGTCCCGCAGACGCTCGAACAGGTACAAAAACCGGCCGGTCTGAACGCTTTTACGGATTCGTTCCTCCGCGTAGCGTGAAACGTACGCTCCGGCAAGCGACTTGATTTTGTTTTGTTCCACGACGGCGAAGCCGCCAAGCTCGTTAACTTCTCTAGTTACGTTCTCCAATACGTAGTGTACCAGAGTACCGAACTCCGGAGCGTCAAGCTCCGCCGTTTTTCTCGCCTTTGCTTTCATACCGAACTTCATAAAATACATAAACTTGCACGAGTTGAAGTCCTCTACGCGGCTTGCGGTCAAGGTCAGCCACTCGCCGTAAAGTTCCGTAACCGACGCGGGAGATACGCGAACCGCGTCCGGATTCCGCCGAACCGCCGCGCCGGGTTTAACCGTAATCTCTGTTTCTTCGGTATCGCCTAATACGGCTTTGACGAGCCACGATATACGTTCGCCGCTAAGGTACATCGCCGCCAACGCTTCGCGGGGTTTCGCCAGTACGCGACCGATTAGATAATATTCGCGTCTTAGGTTAGTTTCAAAGTCGCCCTCTATTTCAAGTCCCGCTCCGGCTAACGCTTTACGCTCGTCCGCGCTTAGTAAGCTCCGCGACGGCTCCGAATCCGGCATTGCGGTATCGCTAGCGCCCATTATTATCAGACGACTTGCGGGAGTTTCGCGTACGCTCTCCAAATCGCCAAGTCTGACGCGGTTTAACGCGGCGGGTATCGTACCCAAATCGTATTGAGCCAATAAAAGCGTAAACAGTTTCCCAAATTCCTCCTGCTCCATAGGAGTATCGCCCAAAACGTCGAATACCGTTTCAAGCGCGGTTATCACGACCTCCCACAATTGAGCGTACTCCGCGGCCAGTTTTTCCTCGCCGCACAGTATAAACGATTCGGCTTTTTTTTCTAGTCTGTCAGCTAAGGCGATTTCGTCAAGGTACTGATACAGCGCGAACGCCTGTTCCTTAGCGGATTTAGCGGCTTTGCCGCGCTCGCGCAAACGGATTAGCGGCTCCGCGACGCTTTTCCGCGACGTTTCCACTCGTTCAAGCCGCGCGATGTCGGCGTCAGTGTATTCGGATTCCGCGATGTACCCGCGTGGATTCATCTGCCACGGTTCGCTCCATCGGCGAACGCCCTTTATGTTCCACACCAATACGTAGTTTTCAAGCTCGTCCGCATACTCAACGCCCGTCAGATTAGTCTTTACGTAACGGAAAATCTGCTCGTAACGCCAGCCGCCCGACAAAATCCCGAACGCTTCAGTTACGAGCGTCATTACCGCTTTTTGAAGTATGTCGTCCTTTCGGCTCAGGTAAAACGGCACTCCGCGTTTCCCGAATACGGAGCCGCACACCGCTTCATACGCTCCGGAAAATCCCGGAGCGACTACCGCGATGTCAGTCGGACTTAGCGTTTCGTCCTCCGACAGCCATTTTGTGACTAAACTCGCCGCCATTTCGCACTCCGACGCTATATCAGCCGCCGAGTACAACGAGTATTCCACTTCGGTATTTGAGTTTTCCTCCGGATTCTCGTATTCTACGTCAACGCCGAATCGTCCGGCGATTTCCGCTAACGCGCGTTCCGTCGCGCGCGGAATCGACAATATTTCATCGTCGTAGTCAGTCTCCGACGCCGGCTCGGTCGCGAGTACAAACGCGAGGTCCGCGCCTTTCTTCAAAAGCTCCGAGATTATATCCAACTGCTGTTTGGTGAAATCCGAAAAGCCCTCAAACCGCATTATCCCGCGGTCGCCGATTGCGCTTGAACCGATAAGCTCCGCAAGACGCGTCAGTTTATCGCGGGAATCCTCGTACCGCCTCGAAAGCTCCGCGTCATACGCTCCGCATATCATCGCCAAATCGTACAGTTTGTCTTTAAGCGTACCGACGCTAAGCTCAGCGGTATCCCACAGCGAATCCGGCGTTATTTTGCACGTCACAAATTCCTCGCGAATTTCAAGTAATTTAATCAGAAATTCCGTTTTCGCGTTCTGACCGCCGTAAACTTTCAGTCGTTCCGCAACCGCGCCGTAAGCCAAACGCATAATCAGGATTTTCGCGGGCTTATCGGGCGCGGGCAGGTTAAGCCCGCCGCATTCTACGAATACCCTGGACGCAAGCCGCGTAAAAGTAAGCACCTCCGCGAATCGGCTCGCGCCGTCGCCGAGGTTTTCCGCAAGCTCGCGCTCAGCCTCGTGGCTGTATTGCTCCGGAACCATTATCAGTAAGGGCGGATTCGGAACCGAACTGTCTCGAATTCGCCCGTCGCTTAGTTTTGTACGTATTATTTTCAGCATTTTACTTAAACAGCGAGAAAAAATCGCCCCAGTCAGTTTTGTCCTCTGATTCCGCTCCGTCCGAATCCGAGGAGGGTCTCTCGCTCGGTCTGATTACATCGTAATCATCGTCAAACGGAATATCAACCGCGAGGTTACGGTTATATCCGGAGTTGTTCCGAATCCGCGGCGGCTGCGGCTGCGGTTGTGGTTCCGGAAGCGGTTCTGTGAAGTTTACGGGTTCGGATTTTACTACTCTGTTGCCGCCGTCAGTAACCGGCTCCGGATTCTTGCGCGCGCGTTCCTGAAACTCCGGCTGTTCGGAGGCGATTATCGGAACCGCGGCATCCCAAACTTTGCTTTTATCAAAGTCGGTCGCGATTAGTACGACCCTTAGCGAATCCGAAAGATTCTCGTCGAAGTCAACTCCGAAGATAATATTCGCTTCGGGGTGAGCGGAACCCTGCACACTTCCGACGACAAGCTCGATTTCCTCCATCGTAATATCCGGCGAACCCGTCACGCGAATCAATATTCGCTGAGCGCCCCGAATCGACGTTTCCATCAGCGGACTTTCGACCGCCGCAATCGCCGAATCCTCGACCTTCGTCTTGCCCGACGCTTCGCCTACGCCCATGTGAGCGTAACCGGCGTCTTTAAGTATAGCTTTCAAATCCGCGAAATCAAGATTAATAAAGCCCGTTGACGAAAGCAAATCCGCGATTCCCGATACCGCCTGACGCAATACTCCGTCCGCAATCCCGAACGCGTTGGTTAGCGTTATCTTTTGCGGCGAAACCTCGCGGAGTTTCTCGTTGGGAATTACAATCAGAGTATCAACTTTATCCAAAAGCTCCTCAATGCCCTCCTGAGCGACTTTCGACTTACGCGAACCCTCGAACTTAAACGGTTTCGTAACCACCGCGACCGTAAGCACTCCGCACTCTCTGGCAATCTCCGCGACGACGGGAGCGGCGCCCGTACCCGTACCGCCGCCCATACCGGCGGTAATGAATACCAAATCCGTATCATCGAACATCTCAATAATCTTCTTACGGCTTTCCTCGGCGGATTTACGTCCTACGTCCGGCACTGAACCCGCGCCTTTACCGTTCGTAGTCTTTTCGCCGATTTGAATGCGAATATCCGCGCCCGACGCGTTAAGCGCCGCCTTATCCGTATTTACGTTTATATATGTTACCCCGCGAACTCTGTCTATCGCCATTTTACTCACGGCGTTGCCTCCGGCGCCGCCGACTCCGATTACCTTTATGCGAATACCGTCGTTATTTATGTCAAGACTAATCGGCAGGGTTTTTTCCGATTCCCGCTTTTCTGCTTCCGGCGCGACTGTTTCTTTTTTCTGAGGTTGTATCTTTGCGCTTCCGGCAGTCGGCGTATCGTCAAGAGTGAACATACTAAATAATCCTCCCACTACAAAATCTATGTATTATGTAATTATATACAATGTATCGCACATTAGCAAGAGGAAATTTATGTTTTTTAGAAAAAAAAAGTGTTTTTTTCTATTTTTTCTGCATTTTTTTGCTTTTTAGGGCATTTATTTTATATTTTCAAGGAAGTATTGCATATTTATTTCGGTTGTGTTATAATAATCGCAAAGGAGTTGACGATTATTAATGCACCAGAAAGAACAAAAAACAGAACACCAGGCGACAGGATTACGTACGACACTCGACACACTCTCATTCGGAACAGACGCGGACATTGAGCGAAATTTCACTCTCACCAGAAAGGAGCGACGAATACTGCCGGAAGGGCTTACCTCGCGAGCGTTATACAAAGACGTACTTATGATTGCCGGACCGTCCTTGGCGGAAATGCTGTTATCCTCGCTTGTGCGTATGGTAGACCAGATTATGGTCGGCACATTAGGGCCGGGAGCAATCGCCGCCGTAGGACTTGTACTGCAACCCTCGTTTCTGCTTCAAAGCGTCGTTATGGCGCTTAATACGGGCGCTACCGCGATAATAGCAAGAGCAAGGGGAGCGAACGACCAGGAAAAAGCGGACAGTATTCTTAGGCAGGCGCTTGTAATCTGCACATTTATCGGAATTTTCTGCTCCGTCGCGGGTTCGCTCGGAGCCGAATGGATGGTAAATTTTATGGCTGCCGGTGAAATCAGCCCGGAAATAGTCGAGCAGGGCATAATCTACTTCAAAATCCAATGCTGGACGTTTACGCTTCCGACGTGGACATTTTGTATTACCGCGATATTAAGAGGTACGGGAAACTCCAAACCTTGTATGTGGTACAACATCGCCGCGAACCTCGTAAACATTGTCTTTAACTGGCTGATGATTAACGGAAATCTAGGTTTCCCGAAACTCGGCGTAGCGGGAGCCGCGTGGGCGACCGCAATCGGACAGCTTGTGGGGCTTATTTGGGCGTTCTCCTGCGTAATTAACGGCAAGTATTACGTCAAGTTGAAAATTACTCTGAAAAACATCTTCAAATTCGACAAGGACGTAGTAAAGGGAATGATGACCGTCGGTTTACCGGCGATGATAGAGCAACTGTTTATGCGCGTCGGACTTGTGTTGTACTCGCTGATTGTCGCGGGACTTGGCGACATCGACTTCGCGACGTACAATATCTGCCTTAGCATACAATCGCTGACGCTGATGAACGGTCAGGCGTTCGCGGTTTCCGCGACGACGCTAATCGGGCAAAGTCTGGGCAAAAAGCGGCTCGATATGGCTGACCATTACGGCAGATTCTGCCGTAATACGGCTCAGGTACTCGCTATCGCGCTTGCTATTGTGTTCTTCATATTCCCGGAACAGTTACTCAAACTGTTCCTATCCGACCCTGACGCGACAATGACGGCGGTTGAGTCCGCAAGGCGGCTCGCGGATAACGCGAGAGTTTTACAGGTCGGCGGTCAGGTAATGCTGATACTCGCTGTTATGCAGCCGATTCAATG
>JAISKY010000093.1 GCA_031260745.1 Oscillospiraceae bacterium | reverse complement strand
GCCGTGCGCGTGCGCCTCGGCGTCGGCGATCAGGCGGTAGACGCGCGCGGCGTCTTCCTTCGCCCCCGCGTCGACCGGCAGCGAGGCGATCAGCGCCTCGATGTCGTTTAGGCCCGAATAGCTGTGCGCGTGTTCGTGACTGTGTTCGTGTTCCTCGTCACAGATTTCAATTTCGGCGTCGGTAACGCCGAACGCCGACAACACGTTTTGGGAGAGTAAAATAATTTGCTCCTGAACCTCGGTTAACTCCGCGCCGAAGATTATTCCGGTAACGCCGACGTCAAACGTCAGTTCTCCGCTGACGCTTACCGCTCCGCCGGTTGTAGACAGAGTAAACGCGCCCTCGCACGGTTCAATGTAGCCTTTAAGGTGACCGATAATCGCGCCGACGCCGTCCGCCCATTGGTTTACCCGCGACATCTCCGCTTTAACCGCGTCAAGCAGCGGATTAACGCCGCCGGCCCCGACCTCAAACTCCGCGGATACGACCCTCGCGACGTCGTGTACGCGCGCGTGAACTACGACTTCATTTTTCATAGCACTTTACTCCAAATCTCATCGCCGAGCGATTCCTTAGCCGTAATTTTGTGAACTTCGGCGTTCGGGTTAAACGTGTGAATCAGACTTGCAACGTCGTCCGCGAACTTGTCCTCAACCAAATCGACCTTGTTGACAAGCACCAAATCAGCGCAGTCAAGCTGAGCGATAATCAACTGCGACATAGCGTTCCACAGACGCTGCCAGCGCGACGCGTCCGCGACCGAAACTATCCCGACCGGGATTTTGAAATTACTCTCGACGCTTTCCTTAATCGCTCTGGGGTACGCTACTCCGGTAGCCTCGACGATAACCCATTTCGGGTTGACGGTCTTTTGGATTTCGCCTATATCCTGCAACAAATCGCCGCCGGAGGTACAGCACGCGCAGCCCGCGAACAGTTCCTTTACCATAAGCCCTTGAGCTTTGAGGATTTTATCGTCTACTCCGACCTCGCCGATTTCGTTCTCGATTATCATAACGGTAGTACCGTCGGTTTCGCCCGCGTCCTTGACGAGCTTAGACGCTAATTGCAGCAAAACCGTGGTTTTCCCCGAACCCAGAAATCCGCCTAAAATCAAAACTTTCATTCTTAACCCTCCTAAGATGGGATTATACTACAATCAGCTAACGATTGCAAGAGGCATTGTGAGAAATATGACTTTACAAAAAATTTCAGATTATTGTCTGGCAAAACCCGGAGCGTATCTGGATTATCCGTTCGGACCGGATTTCCCGGTTATAAAGGTAAAAGCTCCGTCACAGGAAAAAGGACGAATTTTCGCTCAACCGTTTGTGCTTAAAGGTCTGCCGAAAGTCACGCTTAACTGCGACCAAGCTACGGGCGAGTTTTACCGCGACCTGTATTACGGCTCGGTGGTTCGCGGCTGGCATTGCCCTCCGGTTCAGCAACCGTATTTTAACACAATCGAACTTGACGGTTCCGTGCCGGACGAGGAGATTATTGTTATGATTGAACACTCCTACTCGGTGGTGACGGCTAAACTGCCGAAATACGCTCAGCGCGAGCTAACGCAACTCTGACGCGAGGTGCTCTATGACATTCAATGTAACACATACAAGCGGCGCGGCAAGGCGCGGAGAGATTACCACTCCTCACGGAGCGGCGCAAACTCCCGCGTTTATGAACGTCGCTACTCAAGCGGCGATTAAAGGCGGATTGTCGGCGGCTGACCTTGAAACGGTCGGCTGTCAAATCGCGCTGTGCAACACTTACCATTTGCATTTGCGTCCGGGTGAGGAAATAGTTCGCTCCGCCGGAGGTCTGCACGGGTTTATGAACTGGAGCCGTCCGATTCTGACCGACAGCGGAGGGTTTCAGGTCTTTTCACTCGCAAGGCTGCGTAAAATCACGGAGGACGGCGCGGCGTTTAACTCCCACATCGACGGACACCGAGTTTTTATGTCGCCGGAGGACAGCGTTAGTATTCAGTATGCGCTCGGCGCGGACATCGCGATGGCGTTCGACGAGTGCGTCGGATTACCCGCGCCTTACGACTACGTAAAATCCTCGTGCGACCGTACGTTTCGATGGTTGGAACGCTGTAAGCTTGAACTGGAGCGGCTTGACGGCGGCGCGGGGAAAACAGTTTTGTTCGGAATCAATCAGGGCGCGACTTATCACGACCTTAGACGTGAAAATATGCTCAAAATCGCGGAGCTTGACCTGCCGGGCTACGCAATCGGCGGACTTGCCGTAGGCGAAAGCCACGAGGAAATGTACGAAACTTTAGACGAGCTTCTGCCCGTAATGCCAAGCGATAAGCCGCGCTACCTTATGGGCGTAGGTACTCCCGATAACATCATCGAGGCGGTAAGCCGCGGCGTTGATATGTTCGACTGCGTATTACCCGCGCGTAACGGACGGCACGGTAAGTTCTACACAAGCTCCGGCACGATAAACATCAAAAACGAGAAATACGCCGCCGATTTCACTCCGATTGACGAGCGCTGCGAGTGTCCGGTATGTAGCAACTACTCCAAAGCGTATATCCGTCACCTGTTCAAAGCGGAGGAAATCCTCGCGCTCAGGTTCGCGGTAACTCATAATCTGTGGTACTTCAACCATCTGATGAGCGACATACGCTCCGCGATAGAACGCGGCGAATTTGAAGCGTTCAAAAAAAGCCGGAGCGAATAATCGTTCGCCCCGAACTGTCAAAGAACTTAAAATTAATTTGTCCGCTTTTTTTTGCTGACGCGGTTTCCGACGCGTTAAAGTCCGGTCGGCGGAGTCACTTATTCCGGCACGACCTCCCGGATTTCATTTTTCAATTGCTCCGTTAGTTTGCGGACTTCCGCGATTGCGTCGGCAATCGGAGGTTTCGAGCTAAACCGTTTGTCGCGTGTCGAAAGTTCAATTACGCCGTCTTTCAGGTTGCGAGGGCTTACGATTACGCGGATTGGCACTCCGAGCAAATCCGCGTCGGAGAACATTACGCCCGCGCTTACGCTTCG
>JAISKY010000242.1 GCA_031260745.1 Oscillospiraceae bacterium | reverse complement strand
CGACGGCCAAATCCGGCGACGGTACGTTTCTTGTAAACGGTCAGAATGTAATGATACCTTTCATCTACAAGTCAACGGATAATATGATGATTCAGCAACTCCGCCAAAAGCGCGCCGGATATTCGACAGACGCGGGAGAAATACTTCTTTTTAACGACACGACTACGGAGCTTCTCCATACAATAACCGAACATACGAAAAGCGGCGCGTTCTCTACGTTTAAGATTTCGGGCTATCCGGCAAATTTTCTGAACTCCGGTCAGAGTATATTCGCGATTGACTCCACCGCCGGCGCGACTTGGATGGGAGCGGACGCTCCGCTCTCCGATATTGCCGCGGATAAATTCGTCAGATTTGAAACCGTAGTAATGCCGATTCCGCAATTTGACATTGAAAATCCGAGAATGCTCTCACAAGGTCCGTCCGTCTGTATTTTTAATAAAGCTAATCCGCAGGAGGTTATGGCATCGTGGCTGTTCGCCCAATATCTCCTGACCGACGAGGTTCAGATTGCGTATTCGGAAACCGAGGGCTATGTGCCTGTTACAACAAAAGCGCGAAATTCGGAAACATATCAAGATTATCTCGCCAGGCGCGGTGAAAACAATACCGTTTATTACGATATTAAGATAAAAGCGTCTGAACTATTGCTTGATAATATCGGTAATACGTTTGTTACTCCGGTGTTCAACGGCTCTATTTCGCTTAGGGACGCTACCGGTCAGCTTATCGAAAATACGGTAAAATCCGTAAAACGAAAAGAAATAGTGGACGCGGCGTACATAGAGAAACTCTACGGCGACGTTAGCGCGCTGTACCGTCTTGACCAGATTGGCGACGCCCGCAATTCTGCGGGTGAAGCCGATTTAGGCGCTCTGCCCGAAACCGCGATGATTCTTATTTCGGCGTTGATTGCGGTATGGGTATTGATTGCGCTATACCTTGCCGCTATGGTCGTAAAAAAGAAAATTTCAAAAAAAGATTAGTAATCCCTATTGACTTATTGGCGCAAACGGGTATAATGTACGTATGAAAATAAAATAAACACTTAACAAGGGGAAAAGTAATGAAAAATATTCTTGTACTACTTCTGGCGCTGACGATGGTAGCCGCCATTGCCGGTTGCTCCGCTAACAATTCCGGCGCAAAAGCGGATACTAAGTCCGAGGGCGTAATGACGTATGCCGAATACACCGCGGCGGCTCTTGACTCGGCAGTCGTGATTGAAACATACGTTCAGGCAAAACAGTCCTGGTGGGAGGACAAAGCCACCGTTTATTCTCAGGATAAAGACGGAGCTTATTTCCTGTACAATATGACTTGTTCCGAAGCTGACTATGCAAAACTTGTACCCGGAACCAAAATCAAAGTGTCCGGTTTCAAAGCGGAGTGGGCCGGAGAAGTCGAAGTCATTGACGCGACATTTGAAATTCAAGACGGCAGTTACGTAGCTACGGCGACTGACGTTACATCACTGCTTGGAACAGACACTCTGGTACAACATCAGAATGAATTTGTTTCGTTCAAAGGTCTTACCGTCGAAGGGCAGGATTTTGACGGCGAAAATGTCGCTTTCCTTTACGGTTGGGACGGTTCGGGCGAGGACGGCGGCGACCTGTACTTCAACGTATCCCTAAATGGCAAGACATATACTTTCACCGTTGAGTCATATCTCTGCGACAGCAGCACCGCTGTTTACGGCGCGGTTAAGAATCTGAAAATCGGCGATAAAATTGATTTGGAGGGTTTCTTATACTGGTATGAAGGCGCAAATCCTCATATTACCTCTGTAACACCTGCAAAGTAAACTGCTAATTCGCATTTTGAAAAAACTTCCTGGACTCGCTTCGTAGGCGGATTCCGGAAGTTTTTGACGTCGCGGCGACACTACCGATTACTGAAAAGCCGAGCGCTGTCAGAGCAAATCTAGTAGGAGATATACAAAAGATGATAAAACCACGTCACATCGAGCCGGGCGACACCGTCGCTTTGGTTCAACCCGCGGGAGAAATACGCTCCGAGGGCGGTTTCGAGAAAGCCGTTGAGGACATTACCGCGCTGGGATACAAAGTCAAAGCCGCTAAACGCGGCAAATACGGCTACCTCGCGGGTACGGATAAAGAACGCGCCGACGAGATTAACCTCGCGTTCGCCGACCCGGAGGTCAAAGCCGTTATATGTATGAAAGGCGGTTATGGTTCGCCGAGGATTCTTGACGCGCTCGACTATAACGTAATTCGCGTTAACCCCAAGATATTCTGGGGCTACAGCGACATTACCGCGCTTCACATTGCGTTCAATCAGGAGTGTGAGCTTATCACATTTCACGGACCTATGCCCGCGTCGTGCTTTCCGCTTGACAACGCTTCACTGAAAAGTATGCTCGACACTTTAAGCGGAGCGGAATCGGGCTTGTTTTGTAACGGGTTGGAGGTGATTCGCGGCGGCGGCGACGCTTCAGGTATACTCTGCGGAGGTAATCTTACGCTTGCGGCGAGTTCGCTTGGCACTAAGTGGGAGATTGATACCAAGGGCAAAATCCTGTTCCTTGAGGACGTCGGCGAAAAGACGTACCGTATTGACAATATGCTGACGCAGTTAAGGCTCGCGGGAAAGTTTGACGACTGCTCCGGCGTCGTACTCGGAGACTTTACCGATTGTCCGGTCGAGTACCCGGATTTCGGTCTGACGCTAGATGAAATCTTCGCGGATATAATCGCGCCCGGCGGCAAACCCGTCTTAGCCGGATTGCCCGCCGGACACGGCGAGGTTAAACTGACGCTGCCGCTCGGAGCAATGTGCGAAATCAGCGGCGGTACGTTCCGGGTCACGGAACGCGCAACCGCATAGCCGCGGACGCAGCGTGGCACAGCGCGATTACTCGCTCCGCGTCGCCGGCGGAGGGTTCACCGTGATGGTAATCGTCAAGCGAGCATATTCCGAATATCTCATCAAGCGAACGGATGCGCTCCGAAACCTCTTTGGGGAATTTAGCGAACCGCTCCGCCGTGTCCATAAGTGTGGTGTAATTGTGGTTGAACGGATTTTGCCTGTTAATGGCGCACAGCGCGGTCAGATACCGTTCAAGCGACATTGACGCAATCTCAGCCTGTGCAAAAAGTCCTTCTGACATAGCTGTAGAGTATTGAAAATCCATAAGGAATATGATATAATGATTTTGTTCAAAGAATGAACCCTTGAAAAGCCTTGTAGTTCAAAGAACTTTGAACTTTTAGACCCCGTGCGACCCCCTAAGAATCGGGGGTGTTAGTGACAAGATAGTAACACAAAACGACCCCCCGGACAAGTGTTTTCGTCCGGGGGATTTTCTTTAACAAACCTCTGTTATAATTGGTGAGTTGCGGGAAACCGCAAACACTAATTTTTAAG
>JAISKY010000211.1 GCA_031260745.1 Oscillospiraceae bacterium | reverse complement strand
GAATTATCTCCATTATGCTGCCGCGAGTACGCTCTAAGTTCAGACGCTCCGCCCACCCGCCGAGTAGAAACTGCGGCGTGTACCAGCGCGAATATTCCTCCCGCGATAAAGCGTTGCCGTGAACAATGATTGCCGGAATACCGCGCAATGCAAGTTGGATATAGCACATATGTATGCATTTAAGGTCTATATCCGTAGCGTGCACCAAGCATTGTTGTTGGTAGTTGTAACCCAGTTCGAGCATAGTACCCGCCATTCCGAGTAACATCGCTCCGCTGCCGCAGCAGGGTTCCTCGACGCAGATGTAACCACGACGCTCAATCGTTTCCTTGGGGTCGCCGAACGCCATTTTTGCCATCATATTACAAATATACTGAGGCGAAAAATACTGTCCCGTCCACTTGCTGTTGAAATCCATCTCGTGAAATACGCGTCCAAGCGTATCCTCCGGAGAGCCGTTCTGCCGCTCTGCGTCCAAGACTAAACAGCCCAACATCTCCGCGAGCTTATCGGCCTCGGTTTTGTCGTAACGTCCGATAATGCGCAGATATTCGGCTTCGCGCTCGTCGTAATGCGTTCGGTCAACGGAGTTACTAAGCGAAATCGCCGCGAGCGCGAGAAAATCCTCAAACGCTTTCCACGCGCTGTGTTTGCCGCCAATTTCGCGCAACAATCGCTTGAACTCCGATGCCGGTTCGTCTCCGAGTTGTTTTATCTTTACGAGATTACCGCTCATTCGGATTCCTCTATCGGCTTAATTGCTTCAATCCTGTGAGCCGCGTAAATACCGTTTGAGTTTAACTGCCGCTGCCACGCGTTTTGCGACGGAGCCCATCTGAAGCCCTTAGATTTCAGTTCCGAGCGCAACTCTGCGGTTGGTTTCTCGTCAAACAAAATCTGAACACGGTTCTCGCCGACATTCATTACAACTTCTCCGCCGTTGAACTTCCAGCCTTTAGGCGCGGGACCGTTCTTACGATTTTCGAGAACCCGTATGCGCTCCGATATGCGTCTGATATTCGCGTTGTTATTCGTGAGCGTAAACGACGGATACGGACATTGTTCCCACGAAAATCCACGTTTGATTTCTTCGTCTAACTGTTCCGCGGCTTCGGAGGACAAATCCGCGTAACCTTTCATCGAGCCGAATTTACGATAGTACGCGTTCGCTTTTTTCATATCAGACTGGTTCGCTTGTAACTTTTCGAGCTTCGCTCGGAGCTTGTCAAGCGCTTCGGGGTCGTCGGCGCTGATACCGCCCGTTCCGGTACCGCATATTCTGTCGAGGATATTCTGAACGTCGCCGTATTCCTCCAATTTGCGGTCGTATGCTTCGTTCTGCTTTTCTTTTTTACGCGCGGGAAAGTTAGCGGGACCGGCAATCAGAACAGACGGAACGCTCGCCATAATGCGGTTCCGGTCGTTGAGATTTTCAGCGAGTTTACGGTAATACGCGGCAAGCAGCCTGTCAATCTTCTCGTGGTACATAGCGTCAACGCGCTCTTTCTGTTGCTCGGCAATGGCTTTTGCCTCGTCAACCATCGAGCGGTATTCCGAGGTCGCGCTACCGGGAGTATAGTCGCTGAAACTGTTCATCTCCTTAGCGTGGCGAGCCAAATCTTCACTGACTGCGTAGCTGTTGTCTACTGTCATAATAATTTCCTCCGTTTGTTTGTGATTTTCAGCGTGTCAAACGCTGTTTTTGTAATCCGCCAGTCGCCCGGAGTGCGTTGGTTCGCGCGAACACGCTCCAACGGTTCCGGGAGTTCGAACATTACAAATTGCTTCCATTTGTACTGCGGACATTTTTCCGTACCTTGAAACACATAGCGTTCAAGTATGTACATAGCGTTAAGCCTCCTAATAGCCGTAGTATAGTACGGCGATTGTTATTTCACTCCGATAGCGGACGACCGCGCGACGAATAACTTCATCACGCGGTTGTCTGCTCAAACCTATTTACAGCGTTTCAGGCATACGCCTGTGACATATACCTCGCGCAGGCAGTTCCGGGAGTGTAGTACCCGGATACATAGTAATACGAGTTTCTTGTCTCAAAGACGGTGTACCCGTTCCGGGTTCCGTGGAGAGCGATTACCTCGGACGTTCGGGTAACTTTGCCGTTGCTCGTAATAAACGCGCATTCTCCGAGCTTCAGCGAGATAATCGTACCGCTTATGTACACGTTTCTCTTGACATTTTCTATCATTTTAACTCCCTCCGTATCAGCCGTAACATACCGCGAGTACGATGTCGCGGTTTCCGTTCAGCAGGTCCGTGACGGCTTTGACCGTCATTTTCTTCTCACGGGCAATGTCTTTATTGCGGTACCCGTTGATTTTCATTAGGATTACTTCCATAACGCCCGGCGATAACCGCTCCGCGAGTTCCTGTAACAGAAGCTCGGTTTGAAAGTCAAGCATTACCGAATCCGGAACCGAAACCATATCCTGCCGTGTTATCCTCTCGTTATCCGCATACGCGGGAGCGTTTAGACTGACCGAGCAACCGCGGCGCTTGGGACGACCGTTGTGTACAAGATTTTTGTACAGCGAATTTTTCATTCGTTTGTATGCGATTTCGCGAAAATCGTACTCGCGCCTCAACTCCGGTTTGAGCAGATAGTCGTCAACGGCTTCCAAAAATCCGAGCGCCGCAACGTCGTAGTATTCTGCTTCATTAAGGTGTTTCTGTCTCAGAAACGAATAAATTAGGTCGTGGTATTCCTCCGCGAGCGCGTCGCGCTCCTTACGCTTGTACATAATTGTAACTCCATTCTTAAAATTAAGCGCGCTATCGCCCGGTGTAAAAAAACCGGGCGATAGCGCTTAGATTCGTGTTCACGCTTTCAGCGCGAGCCGGTCATTGTTACATAGGCAATTCTTCCAAATCGCCTCTGATAACCGCGCCGACAACCGGAGCCGCAAACTGCTCCGCGGCGGCGCGGAACTCGTTATCCGCAAGCTCGGAATAACTCGCGTCGATAATCTCCGTGTCCGCTCGGTTCATCGCCTCCAATGCGCGTTGAGTAAGCATCTCCCGAATCTGATACTTAAAGCTCTCGGCATACTGCTTGATATTTAACAGTTCTTCGCCGGAGAAGTCACGCAGCCACTTGAAGGTCGCGACGCTGTAATCGTCCTTGCCGTTATTCAGTATCTTGAGTCCAATCTGAATTATACTGCCGCAGGTACCGCGTCGGCGAGCCGCGAAAACAGAACTCACAAAACCGTTATACGGCTGAAGACTGGTCGGCGCCAACGGTATTAACGTAGGCATACTCTCGCCGTCACGCAGGAAATACAGATGACGCATATTCTTGCACGCTTTCCCTTTGCCTTTTTCGGCGGTGCCGTATTTGTTGTTCGGGCATAAGGCGCAGGCCCCTCCCGGCGAGCCGATTCCCGTAATATTATCGACTGACGAGCAATCGGGAGGTACGTTTTCATCGTCGTCATTTCTGCCCTTAGCCCAGAACGCGTTCGCGGGGTGGCTGAACAAGATGACGCCTTCGAGCGTTTCAACGCATTTCGGGCGATTTGGATCTCCGCCCGGCAGAACAAACATCGGAGAACCTCCGCCCGGAATCTTTATGGTCGGGAAGTTTAGTTGCACACCCGCCATATCCTCAGCGAGTTCCTCGTCAGAGAACTCGCTGTCCGCCATCGACGGGAGCTTGAAGTCACCGTACGGAGCCGGAATATTTACGGTGTTTTGTAGTGTCTGCGCAGGTTGAGCCTGCGCGGGGTACATTGTCGGTTGAGCCGCTTGCGCTTGCATAGGCTAAATCTGTTGCGCCTGTACCGGTTGCATTGTTTGGGTAGGTTGCATAAGTAGTTCCTCCATAGTATAAAATTGTGGTCTTTATCCGAAAGAGCAAAATGCTCCAAACGGCGGGTTACGCGGCAAGGTTGAGCCGGTTCCACAGTTGCGGGTCCATCGTGAGAATATTGTAGCCGATATTCTCCAAATCGCTTGCGCGAGTGTAGTCCTCAACGTCCTGACTGTAACGAGTTACCGCGTTCGCCAGTCCGTACAGCGAATAGTCCTTGTCCTCGATGAAGTGGTTCAGAACAAATTCGCTCTCATCTTCGGTTATGTGAAACTGACTGTTGGCGAGCTTAACTACTGCGGGAATGTCCGTTGTGTTCATTCTCGCGTCTTTCGCACCGCGCATTTTATCCACTACTCGTCCGAACACAGCGGAGTCCACCGCCGCTCTTACCGTGTCCTGAACTTTCAGCATAAACGCCCTGTCCTCAGCCTGCAACGTCCTGTCCGAGTAGATAATATAATTGTCGTCAGCCTCGTTCTTACTGCCTCTGTGAATTCTGCGGGTCCGGGCTTCGTTCACGACCATTCCGTTGGTGCAAATGAGCCGGTAAATCAGCGGTTGAACGCAGAACGAGCCCTCTCCGGTTTCGCTGTTGGAGATTACTATTCCCGCCTGCACTATATCGCCGGGAACCACCTCTGCCTCAAGCCGGGGATTAACAGCTTTGATGTACATCTTGTTGTCTGTTATCTGGCAACTCTCAAACCGCACGTCCGGCAGTCTGCCGATTATAGGCATTACCGCCTCGATAATCTGCAAGTTATCAATGCGCTTGTAACGCTCGCTTAGAAAAGCCCGCGCCGTACCGTCCAAAGTGCGGAGCATACGGTTTTCGCCTTTGCGGTGAAACCAGTCGTTGACGTTGTGAGCCAGCAACTCCGGATTTTCGCTCTGCATATGCCTGTAATACTTGGACGGTATATCGAGATACGTTCCGATTTGTTGGTGCGAGGTATTGTTAATGTCCATCGGTTCAACAAGGTCAACGCCGCCGTCATCCGTCATACGAAGAAAGACGTTGTCGCC
>JAISKY010000046.1 GCA_031260745.1 Oscillospiraceae bacterium | reverse complement strand
ATACGGACTGATACCGGAGCTTTGCGGACGTCTGCCGATAATAACCCCGCTTCGCGAGCTTAGCCGCGACGACTTGGTACGCGTGCTTAAAGAGCCTAAGAACGCGCTTACGCAGCAATATAAAGTTCTGTTAAGTTATGACAACGTGGATTTGGAATTTACGGACGACGCATTAGTCGCGATTGCTGATAAGGCGGTTGAAATGAAAATCGGCGCGAGAGCGCTTCGCAGTATCGTTGAAAATATAATGATTGAGGCGATGTACGAAATCCCCTCTGACAACAGCATAAAGCGTATCACGGTTACAAAAGGCTGTGTCACGGAGGGCGAACCTCCCGAACTTTACCGCGAATCAACCGAAACGGTCGATGTGACTGACGCGGCGGCGTAACATTAATAATAAGGATAACAGGGAGAAAGCGGAAATCAGCTTCAGGTTGGTTCTTCTTTCTCCTTTCGGGATTTTATGAACACTCAGTATACGATACCCCTGCATACAATTGAAGAAGAAATGAAAATGAAGCGGATATACGTTCCGGAGAATTATCAGGAACGCTTACTGGTTAATTCGGCGGTGAACCGCCCGGGTTTGCAGCTCGTAGGCTTTTTTTCGCGTTTTGACAATACCCGCTTACAGATGATTGGTATGGTCGAAACTATGTACCTTAAACCATTGCCGTCAGCCGAGCGTAAAAAATGCTTCGCGGAACTGTTTAAGCGTGATATACCGGGTGTGGTAGTCTGCAATGGAATGGAAATATTTCCGGAATGTCTTGAAAGCGCGGAGAAATACAAAATTCCGTTATTGTGGACGGACAGGGATACCTCACAATTCACCGCCGAGATGATATATCGGCTGAATAACTATCTGGCTCCGCGAATCACCCGTCACGGAGTTTTGGTCGAGGTTTACGGCGAGGGCGTATTGCTGTTGGGCGAAAGCGGCGTAGGTAAAAGCGAAACCGCGATTGAGCTTGTCAAACGCGGTCACATGTTAGTCGCCGACGATGCGGTTGAGATAAAGCGGGTATCGAAAACCGCTTTGATTGGTACGGCGCCGGAGCTTATCCGTCACTATATCGAGCTTCGCGGTATTGGGATAATCGACGTCCGGCGATTGTTCGGTATGGGCGCGGTCACGACCTCGAAACAAATTAATCTTATAATCAACCTTGAGATTTGGAGAGACGACGCGGTCTACGACCGTTTAGGCGCGGAGACTCAGTATACGGAGATATTGGGGGTTGAGGTTCCGTCGCTGTCAATGCCGGTGGCTCCCGGCAGAAACCTCGCGGTAATCGTTGAGGTCGCGGCGATGAACAACAAGCAGAAGAAGATGGGCTTCAACGCCGCCGAAGCGTTGGTAAACCTGGTTGACAACGGCACAACTCCGCCGAGTTGGACGACTTAACATCAGCGTGACGCCGGACGCTAGGACATTGGAAGCAGGACGGTAACGATTACTCCGGCTTCGGGAGCGTTTTCCACTAGAAGCTGACCGCGGTGCAGTTTGACTATTTCCTCGCAGACCGCAAGCCCGATTCCGCTTCCGCGCTCTTTTGACGAACCTTTGTAGAATTTGTACTTAACAAACGGAAGTTCGTCGTCAGGAATACCCTCGCCGAAATCGCGCACCGTAATTCTGATATAGTCTTTACTGACCTTGCCTACGGGCTGGATTCCGCAGGATATGATAATCTTGCCGCCGTTATGACCGTATTTAGCGGCGTTGTCGAGTATATTCAAAAGCACCTGTTTTAGTCTGGTCGGGTCGCCGGGAATTTCGGGCAACGGCTCGTCAAGCGGTTCGTACATCAGTTTTAGGTTGTCACGCCGAAAAACCTCCGCGTAGATTGCGATTGCTTCTTCTACTAAAGCCTCAACGTCGGTAGCTTCAAGACTTACGGTGAACCGACCTTCCTCAATACGGGTAATGTCGAGCAATTCCTCCACCATAGACGCGAGACGCTGAGCTTCTTTCAGGATTATCGACAGACCGCGTTTAGCGTCGGAGCCTAACGCTTCGTCGTACAGCAAAGTTTCACCCCAACCCGCAATCGCGGTAAGCGGAGTTCTAAGCTCGTGCGATACCGACGAGATAAACTCCGTTTTCAGTTTTTCCGACTGACTGATTTTCATTGAAAGTTCGTTGATTGCCCGCACCATCTCGCCGATTTCATCGCCGTATCTGCTTTCAATGCGGCTGCCATAACCGCCGTCGGCTATGGCTCTGGTCATTCGCGTAACTTCCTGTACGGGGTTGACGACGGAGCGTATAAAAAACAAATTCAGGCTCACCACTCCAAGCAGAATGACAATCCCGATTGTACTCGCGACTCCGACGTTAATCGCGACAAGGCTGTCAACCGCGCCCAGACTTGACACATAGCGCATCATACCGACCAAACGCCCGTCCGGTAAAATCATCGGACTGGTTACGGCGAGTATACGCTCTCCGGTTTTTACGCTTCTGCCGCGAAAAACAGACAACTCGTTGGTTTCTATCGCGTTGATAATGTCCGGAGTACCTGGACTTGTTCCGGCGGTAATGCCGTAGGTAGACGCCTCAACGCGACC
>JAISKY010000036.1 GCA_031260745.1 Oscillospiraceae bacterium | reverse complement strand
CATCGCTTGCACTCGCTTATGATTCTCAAAAACGGCAGCGTCATATTCGAGCGTTGGTGGGAACCGTACGCTCCGAATTTGCGGCACAAACTGTACTCGCTAAGCAAAAGTTTCACGTCGGTCGGAGTCGGAATCGCGATTGACGAGGGCTTGCTTACCGTTGACACTCTGCTGTCCGACATTTTCAAGGACGAGTTCGACAGGCTCGGCTCGAAAATCCCGGAGCGTACGCGCCGTATGACAATCCGGCACCTTTTGACGATGAATACGGGGCAATCGTCCGAGAATTGGGCTGATAACAACATCGAGGGTTTCCTGACCGCGGAGGTGGAGTTTGAGCCGGGTACGCAGTTCAACTACAACACTTTGGCGACATATATGCTTTCGGCGGCGATTACTCGCCTGACCGGAATGCCGCTTGCAGAGTGGCTTAAACCTCGCCTGTTTGAGCCGCTCGGAATTGACGCGTACTGGGAAGATGACGAGCGTACGGGCGTTAATCTTGGCGGCGTAGGTCTGAACGTCCGCACGGAGGATTTAGCCGCGTTAGGTCAGCTTCTGCTGAACAAGGGCGTTTGGAACGGTAAACGCGTTGTGTCCGAGGACTACGTTATTACCGCGTCGTCTAATCTCGTGCCGAGTTCTCACGGCGACGGCAGTGTGGACTGGACGCTGGGCTACGGCTATCAGTTCTGGCAGTGTCAGCCAAAGGGCGTATTTCGCGGCGACGGTATGTTCGGGCAGTTTATCGTCGTAGAACCTGAAACTCAAACGGTTATCGCGGTTACGAGCAACGTCGATATGGGCAGATTTATGGAGCTTATGTGGCAACTGCTCGCGGATATGAAAACGTCCGTTACGGATACTGAAATTCCGCCGGAGCACAGCTATCTTACCGTCAGCGAAAAGTCCGAGCCGTACCCGAACTTCCGCGCGGCGTACAAGGTTACGCTTGACGAAGGCGCGATGGCGCGGTTCCCGCTTTCCGAGGTAAGTTTCGACTTTTCAAACGGCGAGTGTCTGCTTTTGATGTACGCCGGAGCGTCAACGGCGGCGCTGCCGCTGCTGCTGAAGCAAAGCGGGTGGTACTCCGCCGCCGCGGTATACGCTCCCGACAGATTCTTTGCCTCAAACGGCGGATACTTCGGACGCGCGTATATTTTCGGCGAGTGGTACGGCGACGCGTTAGTCGCCAAAGTGTGGTTTAACGAAACTCCGTGTCTAGACGAATGGAAATTCGAGTTCTCCCCGGAGCGCGGGAGCGTTACCGTAAGTTACCGCGGCTTCGCGTACAACTCAAAGTTTGAGAAAATCGGCTCGGGTAAGATTATTTGACGGGAGGACGAAACTCCGCTTAAAAACCACGAATGAACGCGAATATATTCCGAATTTGAAGCAGGCGCTTATAAAAGGCAAATGGAAAATTCTACTTTTATTAGTGTCTATTCGCGTCCATTCGCGGTTCGTAATCTATGTTTATTTGACGAAACGCGGAGGCGGGCATAATAATTAGGAAAATTTCACTTTTCCTCTTGTAATTTGAGTGGAAATAAGATATAATGGTAATGCTTTATGGGAAAGATAAGTAATAATATAAAAATTACCGTAGGAGGAAACAACAATGGCAATAAAAATCGGCATTAACGGCTTCGGACGAATCGGACGTCTCGCGTTTAGGGCGGGAATCCAGCGCGGCGACGTGGAATTTGTCGGAATCAACGACCTCATTGACGCCGACTATATGGCGTATATGCTGAAGTTCGATTCTATTCACGGGCAGTTTAAGGGCGACGTTAAAGCGGTTGACGGCAACCTTGTCGTTAACGGCAAAACCGTCAAAGTCTACAGCGAGCGCGACCCCGCCAACTTGCCGTGGGGCGAAATCGGCGCAGACTTCATTATCGAAAGCACCGGGCTTTTCACTACGACCGATAAGGCGGAGGCTCATATCAAGGCGGGAGCTAAACTCGTGGTTATCTCCGCTCCGAGTTCCGACGCTCCGATGTTCGTAATGGGCGTTAACAACGAGAAATTTGACGCGTCGATGAAGGTTATCTCCAACGCGTCCTGCACTACGAACTGCCTAGCGCCGTTGGCGAAAGTGGTTCACGACACGTTTGGAATTACTGACGGACTTATGACGACGGTACACTCTACCACCGCTACGCAAAAGACGGTTGACGGCGTAAGCGTCAAGGATTGGCGCGGCGGCAGAGCCGCAAGCGGTAACATTATCCCGTCAAGCACCGGCGCAGCTAAAGCCGTAGGCAAGGTAATCCCGGAGCTTAACGGTAAACTTACCGGTATGTCGTTCCGCGTGCCAACGCTTGACGTTTCGGTAGTAGACCTGACGGTTAACCTCGCGAAACCCGCTAAGTACGAGGAAATCTGCGCCGCGATGAAAGCCGCAAGCGAGGGCAAACTTAAAGGAATTTTAGCGTATACCGACGAGGACGTGGTAAGCTCCGACTTTATCGGCGACGCTCACACCTCGATATTCGACGCTAAAGCGGGAATCGCGTTGACTGACACGTTCGTAAAACTGATTAGCTGGTACGACAACGAGTGGGGCTATTCCAACAAACTGCTCGACCTGATTATCTACGCGTCAGCGAAACTGTAAGAGGATAAGAATGGCTGATAAAAAAAGCGGAACAAAATCTGTCGCATCTAACCGCAAAGCGTTTCACGACTACTTCGTGGAAGAACGCCTTGAGGCGGGCATCGCTCTGTCCGGAACGGAAGTCAAGTCTGTACGGTCGGGCTCGGTAAACCTGAAAGACAGCTTCTGCGTGTTCAAAGACGGTGAGTGCTGGATTCGCGGAATGCACATCAGCGCGTATGACAAGGGCAACATATTCAACAAAGACCCGCTAAGGCTTCGCCGGTTGCTGTTGCATAAGCGAGAGATACGCAAGTTCGCGGCGGCGGTAGAACGCTCCGGTTATACTGTCGTTCCGCTAAGCGTTTACTTGAAAGACGCGTTGGTTAAAGTGGAACTCGGACTGTGCAAAGGCAAAAAGAACTACGACAAGCGCGACTCAATCGCGGACCGCGACGCTTCGCGCGAAATCTCTCGCGAGCTTAAATCTCGCAACAGATACAATAAAGGGGGAAATGACGATGTATGACCGTGTCGCGCTTAAAGTAGGCGCAAAGGAAACTCTGCGAAACGTGGAACCCCATCCCGGTTACACTACTTTCGCGTACCTGATTCTTGGCGTTATCCTAAATTTTTTGTCTAACACAATATTATTACCGCCTAAACTGTCCGAACTGCTGTTAGACCCTTACTACACAAACCATCCGGAGGCGTTTTTGGAAGATTTAGCGGGTTACGCTCCCGGTATCGGCGGTTATCTGGTTGCAATTCTTATCAGTATTGTTATGATGATAGTGCTGATGGGATACTTCCGCTACATAATGAAACTGTCGCGCGGCGACCGCGGTTCGGTACGCGATTTGTTCTCGGCGTTCCCGCTTACGCTGAAGATTATCGGGCTTGAGATTCTGATGGGCATATTCATTTACCTGTGGTCGTTGCTGTTTATTATTCCCGGAATAGTGGCGGCGTACCGCTACAGACTTGCTCCGTACTTACTGCTCGACAATCCCGAAATGGGTCCGCTTGAGTGTATTCGCGAAAGCAAACGTCTTATGAGCGGCAATAAAGGTAAATTGTTCGTGCGTGATTTGTCGTTTATCGGCTGGCAAATTCTCTGCGCTATAACATTTGGCATTCTGTCTATTTGGAAAATGCCGTACATTCAGCTAAGTTACGTGCGATTCTACGAACTACTCAGCGGCGCGAGCGGTTCAATACCGCTAACTACTGAGCATAACGTCAGCGACGGCAATTCCGGCGACAACTCCAACGACGATTGGGGCGACTAGATTTGCGGCGCGGCGCGCTGCCTTTCGATTCGGGTAAAATCTAAGAGCCGACGCGGCTATAATAACCACGAAATCCCCCTCTTTAGAGGGGGATTTCTGCAATCACGCGTTTCGCGGCGGAGTATCTTAATTCAGACAACAGCCGCAGTTCCTCCGCGCTGACTGATTGAAAGTACGCGGCATTTGCCGAAAACGCGGTTCATCTCCGACGTGTAGCGTTCCACCATATCAAGCGGTACGAACGCCTGAATCGTTCCCGCGAAACCTCCGCCGTGTACCCGGAACGCGCCTTTGTCGCCCAGTATTTGCTCGCTTAGCGCCAACGCCAACGATATGCCTTGCTCGCCCGGATTATCAGGCGGGTAGATGTTTTGCAGATACGCGAATGACGAACGCCCGGAACGGTTAACCAACCGTAAAAAATCGTCAACGCGGTTTTCTTTCAACGCGGCGGCTTCCAATTCCGCAGTTTCGTTTTCGTCAAGGAAGTGTATCGCTCTAAGCAAACTCCTGTCGGAGATAGTTCCGCGCAATTCGGGTAAGCAACGGTAAAATTCATCGCGGCTGACGTCGCGCATAAACTCCTTGCCGAACCGCTCCGCGACTTCGCTCATTTCGCGCGGAATCGCGGCATAATCGGAAGTCAAATCGGAGTGACTTCCGCCGGTATCGGTTACGCAAAGCGCAAGCCCGGCGGTCTCAAAATCAAAGTTGATTTTCTCAATCAGCGGCGCGTCAGTATCGCGCAGGTCAACCTTAACAATACCGCCGACCGAACACGTCACCTGGTCCATAAGCCCGCAGGGTTTTCCGAAATACCGCGTTTCGGCGTATTGTCCGGCAAGCGCGATTTCGACCGGAGTGACCTTACCGCCGAACAACGCCGCCAGCGTATTGCCGACCGCGACCTCAAAACTCGCGGAGGACGACAGTCCGCTTCCGCCCGGTACGGAGGACTCCGTAACCGCGTTAAAACCTCCGATTTTATAGTCGTGACGCTCAAACCAAGCGGCTATTCCGCGAATCAGAGCGTTGGAACTTCCTTTTTCACCTTCGCGGACGGACAAATCGGAAAGCTCAACTTCGTTGGGACTGTGACCCTTTGAATTTACGCGTATGACGTTATCGCCGTTAGCTTCGGCCGAGCCTGTCAACGCAAGGTTAACCGCCGCCGCAAGGACTACTCCGTGCTGGTGGTCGGTATGGTTGCCGCCGATTTCCACGCGTCCCGGAGAATAAATATGTACCAAACTAAAGACCATTCCTTTCATCGAAAGTCGCGAATGAGGATTGAGCTATACTCCGTTTTCCCGCATTTCAAATTGTAAAAACATTGTACAACACTCCGCAATAAAACGCAAGCGTTTTTTCGCGGAGCGGATTAGCTTACAACGCAAAATGAATTGCCAAAAGTAAATTTTTTGCGTCGCGGTACGGTTATGTTTGCGACAGGCTAATTAAGCGTTGACTTTCTCGGTTTGTTGTGATACAATGGTATTATCAAGAATCATTACTATGGAGGTAAGTATAATGAAACTATCACCTATCAGTGAGCGCGTAGCGGCTAAGCGTGAGCTGTACCGCACCGTTCAGCCTGAAATCTGCCTTGCGCGATACAAAATCATCACCAATTTCTACAAATCGCACCCGGAACTATCCGGGATTCTTCGCAGAGCCAAAGCTCTTGCCGAAATCTGCGAGAATATCCCCGTCCGTATCGACGACGGCGACGTAATAGTCGGAGCGCAAAGCTCCAAATTCCGCGCCGCAGCGCTTTACCCCGAAAACGCCGTCAATTTCCTTAAAGAGGAAGTCGGCAACGGAACAATCCGCACCCGCGACATTGACCCGTACATCATCTCCGACGAGGACGAGAAATATCTGATGTCCACAATTGACTACTGGGAGGGCGAGTGCTGTAACAGCATAGCCACGGCGTACATAATCGACCAGTATCACCCCTACGACTTCAACGGTGTTACTATGCTTGGTAAGATGACCGTGTGCGATACTCCCGTAGGTCACTTCGTGACGGGCTATAACAAGGCAATCCGCGTCGGCTTCGGAGCAATCCGCGACGAGGCTAACGCCAAGTGCGAGGAACTTGTTAACTCCGGTATGCCCGATGACACAATCGACAAATACAACTTCTACAGAGCGGTCGCGATTGTAAGCAACGCCGCGATTCGCCTGACAAAGCGTTACGCGGAACTCGCGGAGGAATTATCCGTACGCGAATCAGACCCGAAACGCAAAACGGAACTAAAAATGATGGCGGACGGTCTTAACTGGACTGTCGAGAAACCCGCGCGTAACTTCTACGAAGCCGTACAGTGCCTGTTTATGTACCAGACAATCCTGTGCCTGGACGCGAATATGCACGGAATCAGCTTCGGCAGAGTTGACCAGTACCTGGGCGATTACCTTGACGCGGACCTCGCCGCCGGAACGATTACGGAGGAATACGCTCAGGAGCTTATTGATTTGTTCTCGCTGAAAGTCGCGGAGATGAACAAACCGTGGAGTTACGGCGCGACACAGTCGAACCCCGGCTACACTTCCGGTCAGATGGTCGCGCTTGGCGGAGTGAAAAAAGACGGTACCGACGCTACGAATAAAGTCACGTTTATGATGCTTCAAACTATGGCGCGGCTTGTATTACACGACCCGCCGCATTCGCTTAGGGTGCATAAGAATACTCCCGCAGAGCTTTGGGAAGCCGCGATTCAAACCACGAAAATCTGCGGCGGCGTTCCGACGTTTGAGAACGACGACGTAATAATCCCCGCGCTTGTCAGCCGCGGAATGGCTTTAGAGGACGCTCGAAACTACTCTCCTATCGGTTGTGTAGAACCGGGCGGAACGGGCGACGAGTGGCCCGCCTGCGGCGGCACGGGAACCGTCAGTTACCTGAACCTGGTCGCGGGGCTGTGGCTGGCGATTAACGACGGCACAATGCCGCCAAAAAGCGGAATTTGGGACGTCAACTCCGGCTCTAAGGTTTCAGCTAACCGCGTCGGACTTCCTACGGGCTATCTCTACGATATGAAAACCTTTGACGAGGTACTTGACGCGTACAAACAGCAAATAACATTCTTTACGCGCTGGCACGCGATGAATATTAACAGCTTTGAGTACGTCGCGCGCGAGCAGTTGCCGTTGCCGGTCGTATCCGCGACTATGGACGGCTGTATGCAATCCGGAAAAGACGTAATGTACGGTGGCGCGAAGTACAACTCCTGCGGAATGGCGGGCGTCGGTATCGGAAATGTCGCGGACAGTCTGTTTATGATTAAGCACTTGTGCTTTGACACGAAAAAATGCACCACTCGCGAGCTTTACGACGCTCTGATTAACGACTGGAACGGTTTTGAGGAATTACAGCGCTACGTAGTTTATACCGCTCCGCACTACGGTAATGCCGACCCGGAGGTTGACCAATGGGCGGATTGGGCAAGTAATATGTTCGCCGAAGCCGTCACCGCCTGTACCGGACCGCGAGGCCGCTACGCGGCGGGATTGTACCCGGTTACTACCAACGTAATGTTCGGTCAGATGACCGCCGCCACTCCGGACGGACGAAATGCCGGAGTACCGCTTGCGGACGGAATTTCACCGCTTCAGCAGATGGACCAGAACGGACCTACCGCGATTCTGGAATCAGTTTCCAACATCAAACAGGTGAAATATTCAAACGGCACGTTGCTGAATATGAAATTCAGCCCTTCGTGCGTACAAACCGAAGCGGACATTCGCAAAGTTTCCGAGCTTATCCAAACCTACTTTGAGATGGGCGGTATGGAAATGCAGATTAACGTAGTCAGCGCGGGAACTTTGAAAGACGCTCAAAAGAACCCGGAGAACTACAAGGATTTGGTCGTTCGAGTCGCAGGATTCTCCGCGTACTTCGTGGAACTTCACGCAAGCGGTCAAAATGACCTGATAAGCCGCACGGAACTCGCGATATAACGGAACTGTCGCATATCTAAGGGGCGGACTTGCGTTGTCCGCCCCTGCGGGAGAATTATATCATTGTTTGAGGTTTTCTATGCTTAAAGTTGCAGTAATTATGGGGTCGAAAAGCGACCTTGAAACGGTTAAGCCCGCAATTGACGCTTTACAGCGGTTTGGAATACAGCACTCTGTACGCGTGATTTCAGCGCACCGTACTCCCGACCTCGCGGCTCAATTCGCGCGAAACGCTAAAGCTGACGGTTACGGCGTTCTGATTTGCGCCGCGGGTAAGGCTGCTCACCTCGCCGGAGTTATGGCGGCGTACACTACGCTCCCTGTTATCGGTCTGCCGATTAAGTCAAGCCTTATGGACGGTCTTGACAGCTTGCTGTCAATTGTCCAAATGCCTACTGGAGTTCCCGTAGCGACGGTAGCCGTAAACGGCTCCGAGAACGCCGCTATTCTCGCGGCGCAAATCCTCGCGCTGTCCGAACCTACGCTCGCGGACAAACTGGACGCTCATAAAAAAGCTCTTGCCGACGCGATTGTGAATACGGAGTTGTAAAAAACCTGACTTGCCGGGGGCGGGTGCGAACCCGCTCCCTACATTTTTTTCAAAAATAAAAATATAAAAATAAAATAAAAAAAAAGGATTTCCGATTCTCTATGGGTATATAACAAGTATGAGTAATACATTACGAGAACAGCGCGAAACGCTTGAACATATCATACTCGCGCCGAACGCGGTGTTCGCCGACGCCTCTAAAGGTCGGGAGCGCGACGAACCGCCCTGCCCGGTTCGCACGTGCTTTCGCCGCGACATCGACAGAGTGGTACACTCCAAGTCTTTCCGCAGACTGAAACATAAAACTCAGGTGTTCCTAAGCCCGGAGGGCGACCACTACCGCACTCGTATGACGCACACCATTGAGGTTACGCGAATCGCGAGAACCGTCGCGGCGGCGCTAAGGCTTAACGAAGATTTAGCCGAGGCTATCGCGTGGGGACACGATTTGGGGCATACTCCGTTCGGTCACGCGGGCGAACGCGCGCTGCGCTCAATTATCGGCAGCTTTGAGCATAACGAGCAAAGTCTGCGCGTAGTGGACAAGCTCGAAAAAAACGGTCAGGGTCTGAATCTTACATTTGAGGTTCGCGACGGAATTGTAAACCACACAGGCGCGGTAATTCCCGTAACTATGGAGGGTCAAATCGTAAGAATCGCGGACAGGGTCGCGTATATATGCCACGATACCGACGACGCAATACGCGCGGGAGTTCTCGGCAAAACCGATATTCCGCCGGAGATAATCGCCGCGGTCGGCGAGGGTTACTCCGAACGTATCAACACAATTACGCTTGACTTAATTAACCACAGCGCCGAAACCGGAGAAATCGGATTCTCTCCGGATATGTACTTCGTTATGGAGGGATTTCGCGATTTTATGTTTGACGCGGTGTATACAAATCCTACCGCAAAGGGCGAAGAATCAAAAATTCAGGGAATTTTAACACAACTTTTTGATTACTACCTAAAGTCACCGCACGAACTACCCGAAGATTATAGTAGGATAATTGAACTTGACGGAGCGGAGCGCGCTGTCACCGATTATATTTCCGGAATGTCCGACCGCTACGCCGTCGCCGCCTACGAGCGAATCTACATTCCCAGGTTTTGGGGGCTGTCAAGAATATAGCGCGGGCGCGCGCTGCGTATCCCCGCGAGAAATAGAACCGGTCTATTCACTACAAAGGAGAAACAAATATGACTGTTGAAATCAAGGGTATGGAGTACGAACTCTCCACAAAATTAAGAGTTACAAAGGAGCTTGAACAACTGCACGGAAAGCCGTTTCCTCAAATATTGCAGGAATTACCCGGAATGGATATTGACGGGCAACTGACCGTACTGTATGCCAGTCTTAAAGTCGGCGGTCTTGAGATGTCCAAAGACGAGTTTTACGAGTGGGCTTACGACAGACTGGAGTACGCCGACGTTAACTGGGCGGCGCGTCAAATTCTGCCGAAATTGTTCAGACCCGCCAGAATACGTGATTTCCTGGTTTAGGGTTACTTTTCAGGTTGTACACAGCGAAATAAATATCGGAGGTTCTGCGTATGCGTTGGAGTGTCGGCAAACTGTTCGGGATAGGAATGTTAATGTTTTTCCTCGGACTGTTCGCTCTTATGCTCGGAGCCATAGCGGGCAACTTGGTTTTTGTCGCGGCCGGAACAGTATTCTGGTCTGCAACGATTATCCTAATTGTAAAATCGGCCGTACGCCGCCGCGCTGATTTCAATAACGAGTATCCGCATCTTCGCAGACCTAAACTCAGCGCGGG
>JAISKY010000021.1 GCA_031260745.1 Oscillospiraceae bacterium | reverse complement strand
AGCTGAACTTTCTTACGCTCTTTCAGCGCCTCTCCGATGCTGTCGATTAGGGCGTTTAGCGCAAGTTCCGTGTCCTTCTTAGTCTGACCGGTTTTGGCGGCGGCCGCCGCGACGAGTTCACCCTTGCTCATTTGTAAATACCTCCAAAAAATTGTTTTATGAATATTTTGCGATTATACGCTCGCAAGCACTGTGAAGCGCGTATTCAGGGTCTATCCCCTGTTCATACGCTGTTTTAACTGCTTTCAATAAGCTGTTTCCGATTATTTCTTCTGTAACTTCGCCATCGTCAATCTCAAGTTCCGCTCCTGATTTTTTAATTTTATTTATAATTTTCTCCGACCGCCAAAGCGCGGGTAAACTTCGCGCGACATTGTTTAGCGTATCCGCTAAAGTTTCCTCGCTGCGCTCCGTTTTTTTGAGTTTGTCCCAGTTGCGAAGTACCTCCGTTGAATCCTCCGCCACCGTATCGCCGAATACGTGAGGGTGTCTGTAAATCAACTTGCGAACCGTATTATCCGCGACCGCGTCAATGTTAAAACCGCCGCTTTCAAGCTCTATCTGAGTGTGAAATATAACCGCCATCAGCAAATCGCCGAGTTCCTCTTTCAAATGCGCCGAGTCGCGTTCGTCAATCGCCTCCGCGACCTCGTAAGCTTCTTCAAGAACGTCGCGGCGATGCGATTCGTGAGTTTGCTCCCTATCCCAGGGGCAACCCTCCGGCGAACGCAAAATCTCAATAAGTTTTACCAAGTCGTAAACATTGTATTCGGATTTCTCCGGGAAACGTATCATTGGCTACCTCCCCCAATATTTGCTTACGCTTAGGTACTATACACCATTCAACGCCGACTTGTCAAGCGTTTTTTCAATATTTTTGGAAATTTCTCAATAAAATCAGTAGTTCGGAGATTTTTTTGAGAAAAAACAAAAAAATGCTTGACAATTCTGCGGATATGTGATAATATATCGACTGTTGACGGTACGGGAGCATAGCTCAGCCGGTTAGAGCGCCTGCCTTACAAGCAGGAGGTCACAGGTTCGAGCCCTGTTGTTCCCACCAAGGTGGGTTTCACCTGCCTAAGTTAAAAAAGTGGCCCAGTAGTTCAGTTGGTTAGAACGCCAGCCTGTCACGCTGGAGGTCGACGGTTCGAGCCCGTTCTGGGTCGCCAAACAACAGTTAACAGATAACAATGAACAGTGAACAATATTCCTAGTTTGTTCGCTTTTCCCGTTTGACGCATAGAGTATCTTGCAAGGATAACTGTTCACTGTTACTTGTTAACTGTTAACTGATAAGTATCTGCCTTTGTAGCTCAGTCGGTAGAGCAGTGGACTGAAAATCCACGTGTCGTTGGTTCGATTCCGACCGAAGGCACCAAACCGGTTAACAAGTAACAGTTAACAATGAACAATATTCCTATTTTGTTCGCTTTTCCGATTAGCGCAGAGAGTATCTTTCAAGAAAAACTGTTCACTATTACTTGTTAACTGTTCACTGTTAACTGAATCGCGGGCGTAGCTCATCTGGTAGAGCGCGACCTTGCCAAGGTCGAGGTAGCGAGTTCGAGCCTCGTCGCCCGCTCCAAGCGGCGTAACGCCGTACTCTGAGAGAACGAAAAATACGTTGCCTTGACGGCAGCGTATTTTTGCGTATTTGCATATTGATTTTTTCGGAGGTTCGGCTATGAAAGACTCCGCGGAACTTGCGGTTCGGCTGTACATAGAAAACTACGTTAAATGCCGCAAACTGGAATCCGAAATTTACGGCTCCGCGCCCGAGGTTCGCGTCAACCGAACCGCAATTAGGAAAGGCTCAACATTTGTTTTGAGCGAACTTTACGGGCTTAACCTTGACGAATCGGAAACCCGGCTGTGCTTTCGCGCGTGCAGAGCCGGCGAACCGGACGCGCCTAAGTTCACTCGGTTTACGGGAGTGTTTCCGTTTTTACAGGATTTATTTTCAAGCGTCAGCGATACCGTAAACAATCGCGGCGGCGCTTTGAGCAGCTACAGTAAATGTCTTGCCGTACCGCTGTTCCGCTATGAACGCGCGTCCGAGCTTAAAATCGCCGAACTTACGCTTAACTCCGTAAACGCCGAATATTGCGGCTCAGAGGCTTCCCTGCCCTTTCGAGAGTTAACTTCCGCGTCGGCGATGAAAGCGTACGAGAGAGCGAATTTCAGCCTCACAGGGGCAACTGTTGCGATTTGCGATTGCGGACGGCGTGAGCTTGACCGTTATTTCTCCGACTGTAACATCCCGAGGTTTAAGACAAACGTGAGCTACAGGAAAGATTTTGAGGTGATTACCAACTCCCCTGCCCTGCTTAGGATTAGCGCGAGTGATTTGGACGCGGTCAAAGCATACTACCTTGCCGCGCTGAAATCGGAGCCGCTGACGAATCTCAACTGCGAGCCGCTGACGCGCTACCTGAGCGACCCCGCGAACTTAAACTTTGAGCGCGAATGCTACGCTAAACTGTAGTTAACCGCGTTCTTATTAGCAATAGCGTTGGGAAGATTAAAATTTGATTAAAACAGATTAAAATATCATAAACTGCTTGACAAATAATATTATATATGATATAGTATGGCTATCAAAACAATATTGTTTGAAGGGAGTATATTATGAATTTCCAAGTCGGCTCCGCGCTGCTTGACGCGTGCGTACTCGCGAATGTTTCGGACAGCGACGTATACGGCTACAGTCTAACGCAGAGCCTGAAAGATGTTATCAACATCTCGGAGTCTACGCTTTATCCGGTTTTGCGCCGATTGCAATCCGACAATCTGCTGACTGTCTACGACAGCCCGTTTCAGGGACGTAACCGGCGCTACTACCGCATTACAGACGCGGGTAAACAGCGGCTTACGGACTACGCGAACGACTGGCGCGAGTTCGTTGCCAGAGTTAACCACATACTATCGAAAGGAGGCGCAAGCGATGAACAAAGAACAATTTCTGAAGGAGCTTGAATATCATCTCAGGCATCTTCCGCAAACCGAACGTGAGGACGCGCTTCGCTACTACGACGAGTACATCTCGGACGCTGAAAGCGAACCCGCCGCAATCGCCGGGTTAGGCACTCCCGGAAACGTCGCCGCTCATATTATCGCCGCGTGGGCGGAACCTGTGTCAGACAAACAAGACGACGAACACAAGTCCAAAAAACAAGACAACGGCAAATCTCAGCAAAACGGCTTCAGAGTGTTTTGGATTGTACTGTTGGCGGTATTCGCGTCGCCTATCGCGCTTCCGATTGCGCTGGCGCTGGCGGCGGTCGCGATTGCGCTGTTCGCGGTATTGTTTGCGGTCGTTATTTCAATCGCGGCAGCGGCGCTTGGAGTTATAGCCGCCGGACCAATCAGTTTGATTGTGGGATTCGCGTTCATTTTCACAAGTTTCTCGACGTTTATGCTCTATTTCGGACTGGGCTTAGTTTGTGTCGGAATCGGACTGGTTTTGATAAAGCTAACGCATCTTCTGGCAAAATACGGTATAGGCGGGCTTGTTAAAATGCTAAGTAACGCCATTAACAGGAGGTCACGGAAATGAAATTTATATGGAAACACGTCTGGGTAATCGCGGCAGGTTTGTTTGTAGTCGGAATCGTCTTAGCGATACTCGGCTTTATCTTCGGCGGCAAAAGCGTAGTCTGGGATTCGAGGGGTATTCACGCCGCTAAAGCAGAAACCTACGACTTCAGCGAAACTTTGTCCGGCGGCTTTAACTCGATAAACGTCAACGCGGACCACGCGAGTATCTTCCTAATCCCCGCCGCCGAATACAGCTACGAGATTCATTATGTACAGGACGGCGATTCCGAGCCGTCAGCGGAGTTGAAAGACGGTACGCTGAACATAATCGCCAAGAGTAATTTCACATTCGTCAACTTCGATTTATCGCTTTTCAGCTTCAATCGGCGCGACGAAAGTTACATCAAGATATACTACCCCAAAAACTCGAAGTTCTCCGACGTAACTTTGAAATGCGGTCTTAACGGCATATCCGGAGCTGATTTCATTACGAATACGCTGTATGTCAACGCTGACCTCGGTAGTGTAACCTTCGGCGGGATAGGCTCGGATAAGTCGGACTTCACGCTTGACCTCGGCAGTCTGAAACTTTCCGACTCCTCGCTGGGCGAACTCACGGTTGACGACAGTAACGGAAGCGTAAACGTGAAGTCAATTACCGCGCTGACGTCGGATTTTGAGCTTGAACTTGGCGGTTTGGACATCAGCGACTCCGCGCTTGGCGCGTTGACTGTCAATAACTCGAACGGCAGCGTTAATATTTCGCGCTCGAACACCGTAAGCGCAGACCTTAGACTGTCACTTGGAAGCGCGAAACTTGAAGGCGATTTCCTCGGCAGAACTAAGATAACAAACAGCAACGGTAGTATCGAGTTCCGCGCCGCTCGTCCAGAGCGCGAGTACGGCTACTCGCTCAACTGTGACCTTGGCAGCGTGTATGTCAACGGTAACAAAATCGGTAAAAACGAGAATGTACGCAACGACTCCGCAAGTAATCACCTTGACTTGTACTCCGACTTGGGCAGTATCAAAGTTTGGTTCGGCGGCGAATAACCGCGACCATAACCGGGAAAAGCGTGTTGTTAAAATAACAACGCGCTTTTTGCGCGCGGTTAGAATTGCTGAGCGGATAATTATTCGCCTCCGCGCGACAACATAAAGACCTATTTTATTGTTTTTTTCTCTTGCAATTCGCTTTACGCTCTGATATAATGTAGAAAATGAAAAACTTATACATTGGGGGAGAATGTACAAATGCAGATTGAAACTGTTGACAACAACAACTCGATTAAGGACGAACATCGCGGCTGGTCGTGGGAAACTCCGCCCGCTCCGATTCCCGAAAGCGAGATTGTTGAAACGGTAGAAACCGAAATTGTAGTTATCGGCGGAGGAATCGCGGGCTTAGCCGCCGGAGCCAGAGCCGCCGAACTCGGGCAAAAAGTAGTCGTTTTGGAAAAATCCAAAGGGCTGGTCGCGCGCGGAGCGCATATCGCGTCCGTAGGCTCTAAAACTCAGCGTGAGAACGGTGTATTTATCGACAAAAAGCAATTCGCTCGCGATTGGCTGCGTATCTGCGGAAGCAGAGTTAACGAGGATTTGCTGTGGCTGTATATCAACAAGAGCGAAGAAGCCTACGAGTGGCTTGTGGAGCTTGGCGGCGACGCGGTTGAAAGCCGTCTGTTCGGCGGATATTACCGCGGTCCTGATTTTACGGAGTACCCCGGCACTCACTACATCGCGTCTAAACCTCAGCTTGACGCGGACGGCAAACTGATTATGGACGATAACGGCCGCCCAAAGAACAAATACCGCTACGGCGGCGCGATGTTATACTGCGAAATCTTGCAGGATACCTGCCTGCAAAACGGCGGTCAGATTATCCGTCAGACCAGAGCGGAACAGCTTGAGAAGAACGGAGATAAAGTTACCGCGGTTATCGCCAAAGGCGAGGACGGCAAATACCGCCGCTTCAAAGGTACGAAAGCGGTGATACTCGCAACCGGCGACATCGGCGCTGACAAAGAAATGCTTGCCGCGTACTGCCCAATCGCGCTTGTGCCTAATCGCAACGGCTATTACCCGCCGGGGCTGAACACAGGCGACGGTCATAAAATGGGATTTTGGGCGGGAGCCGCCGCCGAAACCGCTCCGTGGGCGTTGTCGCTTCACCTGATTGCCTACGCGCTGTACGCTTTCTTCTTCCTGCACGTCAACCGTCAGGGCAAACGCTTTATGAACGAGGACACGTGGGTTCAGGCTAAGGCAATTCGCTGTCTGATGCAGCCACAGGGCGACTGGGCGTTCAGTGTTTTCGACGCGAAGTGGTTTGACGAGCTAACGCACCTTGCTCAAGTCAGCGGCGGTCAGTTCGTAGACCCGATGATGTGCGACTACGGCAATCCGTGGAATAGTCCCGCTCCGTTCCCGCCCGGAAATACTACTAACGGCGTTGACAAACAAATCGAGAACTACGTCGAAAAGGGCTTCTGCTACAAAGCCGATACGATTGAGGAGCTTGCCGAAAAAGCAGACCTTCCGGTCGAGAACCTTGTCGCGACCGTTAACCGCTATAACGAGATTGTTAAAAATCAGGACGACGTTGATTACGGCAAACGCTCCATACTGCTTACGAGCATTACTAAGCCGCCGTACTACGCGCTGAAGTGGGGTCCCGCGTTCCTCAACGTACACGGAGGGTTGCTTGTCGATACCGGTATGCGTATACTTGACGCGGAGCAAAAACCCATTCCGGGGCTTTACGGAGTCGGTAACGTAACGGGCGGACTTTACGGAGTTGACTATCCCCTGCTGTTCAACGGAAACTCGCACTCCCGCGCCTTAGTATGGGCGAGAGCCGCGATTGACAGTATCATTAACGGAAACTAAAATACCAGTTGCAACGCTTATTTGCAGCATCTAAAGAAAAAAACCGTAAGGGCGCGTGAAACGCGCCCCCGCGGTCAGTTTACA